>JBBRZL010000148.1:0-8992 GCA_038236735.1 Holophagales bacterium
CGCAGGAAGGAGAGCCCGCGCACGCCGCTGGGCGGCGGGGGCACTTCCTCGCGGATCACCGTGCCGGGATGTTTGGGATCGAAGCTGCTGCACACGCGCACGGGGATGCCCCGCTCGCGCACCGGCGGAATGGTCTTGGGATGGAGCACCTTGGCGCCGAAGAAGGAAAGCTCCATGGCCTCCTCGAAACTGGCTTCCGGCAGCGGGAAGGCCTCGGGCACCAGGGAGGGGTCGGCGCTGTAGAGGCCCGCCACGTCGGTCCAGATCTCCAGCAGGTTTGCCCCCAGGGCCGCGGCGGCCAGGGCCGCGCTGTGGTCCGAGCCGCCCCGGCCCAGGGACAGGATGCGGCCCTGGGTGTCGCCCCCGAAGAAGCCCGGCAGCACCCACAACCCCTCAGGTCCCGCCTTCAGTTCGGCGAAGCTCGCGTCGATGTCGGCCATGCGCGGCCGGGCCTGCAAAGGGTCGCCCTCCACGCGGATGAACGTCACCGGGTCCAGATACCGGGGCGCCAGGCCCCGGGCCTTCAACAGGGCCGTGAGCATGAGGCTGGCAGCCCGCTCCCCCAGGCTGGACAACTGGGCCAGCACCGACGGCGGCCCCTCTTCCAGAAGGGCCATGCCATGCAGGAGGCGCTGCCCCACGGCTTCCAGAGCCTTCAGGTCGCCGCACAGGGCCTCGGTCTCGGGCCCCAGTTCCTGGGCCAGGTCTGCCACCACGCCGGCATGCCGTTCGCGGAAGCTCGCCACCAGGCGATCCGCATCTTCGCGACCGGGCACCCGGCCCCCGCTCAGAAGCAGGTTGGTGACACCGGCCATGGCCGAGGCCACCACGCACACGCGGTGGGTGGCGCGGGCCGCCGCTACCAGGTCCGCCACCGTGCGGAAGCGGTCCGCATCGGCCAGGCTGGTGCCGCCGAACTTCATGACGCGGATGGCAGTGGATGGCATGGGCGCTCCGGCTGGCTAGAACGGAAAAGCCCCGCGGGGAAGACCGCGGGGCTGATTCTGAAGGGTGGGAATTCAGGTCAGGCGCCCCGCGGAGCGGTCGTGGTGGTATTGCCGGTAATGGTCAGCATGAACAGGCCGCCGCCAGCGGACGACAGTCGCGGCGCGCAGGGGACCTGGTTCATGGACGGGTGCATGAAAGACATCTTCCGGGATGCCATGGGAAAGGTCAACCCTTCGCCAGTCCCTTCACGCGGCGCCCCAGGGCCAGGCTGCTTCCGAGCCACAGGCCCGAGCACCCCACCGCCGCCAGGCCCACGGGGATGGCCAGGGCCGCGAAGGCCGTGGGCGCCCAGACGCCCAGCAGGTCACCCCCGCGGTAGATGAAGGTATCGATGAAGGGCTTCGCCTTGTAGCGTTCCTCGGGCCCCAGGGGGATGTAGAGCACCTCGCGGGCGGGTCGGTCCACGGCGTAGTGCAGGCCCCGGCGCAGTACCTGGAAGAGCACCAGGACGCCGAAGGTGGGCCACATCCACAAGGCGCCGAAGCCCGCCAGGCTGAGCACGGGCAGGATGGCGAGCACCACCGGGATGCCGAAGGCCAGGATGATGCGCCCCGTGAGCAGAAGCTGGGTCGCCAGGGTCAGCACGTTGACCCAGAGATCGATGCGGGCGAAGGCCGCGGTGCGGGCCGCCGTGCCGTTGAAAGTCTGCGCGACGATGCTGCCCTGCTGCAGGTAGAGGAAGGTGCTGGTGATGGTGAACAGCAGCATGTAGGCGCAGATGAGCTGCAGGTAGCGGGAGGTCGCCACCAGCCGCAACCCCGCCAGGGGGCCGGGCCCGGGTTCCCGGGCATCGTGGGCCGTGTCACCCAGTTGGAAGATGTCCGCCAGGCGCTTCACGCAGCACACCGCCCCCTCCAACGTGAGCATCGAAAGCAGCAGCAGCGACAGAGGGTCGACCTTCAGGTTGAGGGCACCCAGGGCGAAGCCCTTCGTGAGGGCGCCCGTGAGCGCGGCACCGGCGATGGCCCCCAGGGTGCCGCCCGTGGCGATGAAGCCGAAGAGCCGCCGGCCCTGACCCTCGCTCCACACGTCCGACATGAGGCCCCAGAATACGGAAACCACGAAGAGGTTGAACACGCTGAGCCAGATGTAGAAGGCATAACCCAGGCCGGGCCCGCCGTGGTTCGGCAGGAAGCGGAAGGCCAGGAAGAAGGCCAGCATGTTCAGCGCGAAGAAGCGGTAGGTCAGCGGAATGAACCGCCGCCGTGGCAGCCGCGACACCAGCGTGGCAAAGGCCGGGTTGGCCAGCACCATGGCCAGCAGGGTACCCGTCATGAGCCAGGGCAGCTTGTCTGCGCCCCGGGCGATGCCGATGGCCTCGCGCACGGGCCGCAGCAGGTAGAAACCGAAGAGCAGCAGGAAGAAATACAGGGCGGACCAGAGCAGTGCCGGCGCCTCGCCCTCGTCCAGCAGCACGAGACGGCGAAGCACACGGGCGGGCGTCATGGGCGCTCCGGAAATAAGTTGCGGGTTGGGCTGAAAAGAGTATATATCATTTCACGATGCATAAAGCCTAGCCCATCATCAAGCCACCTAACCGGAGGATTCCATGACCGTCTCCCGCCGTGACTTCATCCAGTGGTCCGCCGCCGCCGCGGCCCTGGCAGCCACGGGGCTCGACCTGTCGGCTGCGCCGGCCAAGGTAGCCCCCAAGAAGATCCTCATCCTGGGCGGCACGGGCTTCCTCGGCCCCGCCACCATCGAGATCGCCCAGGCTCGCGGTCACCAGGTAACCCTGTTCAACCGGGGCAAGACGCGCCCCGATCTGTTCCCCGGTGTGACGAAGCTGCACGGCGACCGCGATCCAAAAAAGGACGAGGGCCTCAAGGCCCTGGAGACCGGCAACTGGGACGCGGTCATCGACAACAGCGGCTACTACCCCCGCATGGTGGGCGCCTCTGCCGCCCTGCTGGCACCCCGCGCCAAGCAGTACCTCTACATCTCCAGCATCAGCGCCTACAAGGAACCCAACCCCGAGCACGGCACCGAGGACGCGGCCCTGGCCACCCTGGCCGACCCCTCCGTCGAGACCATGGGCAAGGAGTTCCAGAATTACGGCGGCCTCAAGGCCCTCTGCGAGCAGGCCGCGCAAAAGGCCATGCCGGGCCGCACCGCCATCATCCGACCTGGCTACATCGTGGGCCCCGATGATCCCTCGGGCCGTTTCACCTACTGGCCCATGCGCTTGGACAAGGGCGGCGAGATCGCCGTGCCGGGCGCGCCCACCGATCCTGTGCAGATCATTGACGTACGGGACCTGGCGGCCTGGCTGGTGCACTTGGTGGAGCAAGGCACCATGGGCGTCTTCAACGCCTGCGGCCCCGAGAAGCGCCTGGCCTGGGGCAGCCTTGTGGCTGACTTCCAGCAGGCTGGCAACCCCAGCGCCAAGCCCGTCTGGATTCCCGCCAGCTTCCTGGCGAAGCAGGAGGGCATCGAGTTCCCCATCTGGGCCCCCTACGAGGGCGACACCAAGGGCTTCTCCACCTGGCGCAATGACCGCGCCGTGAAGGCGGGCTTGAAGTTCCGCCCGGCGCTTGACACCGTGCGGGACACCCTCGCCTGGTACAAGACCCAGGAGAAGGTCGAGAAGGGCCGCACCAGGCTGGCCGGCCCGAGCGCCGAGCAGGAGGCCAAGCTCATCGCCGCCTGGCGCGAGGCCGCCAAGCCCAAGGGCTGATCGGCGCTGGAACAGGGCCGAGGAACAGGAAAAGGAAGCGGAGGTTGGCGGAAGGGCAGAGGAAGGTGCATTCCGGTAGGTCGGAATGAATCACAGAAGCCGCTGAGATAACGCCAAGGGCCTTGATGAAGGAGACTCGGTGGGTAAGCATGAGAAATCCCAAAGGAAACTCATGTATTGTCTGCTCATCCCCCTCATGCTCCTGCTCGCTGTCCCGCCCTTGGCTGCGGATAACCGTAAAGCCCCTGTCGTAACCCCCCTGGAGATTGACGAGAACGGTTTGCCTGTTGTCCTCGTCACCTTACACGCCAAGAACCAGCCTGAGGTTACGCGCACATTCCGCTTCATCCTCGACACGGGTGCTGGATGGTCTGTCGTGGATCAGCGCATCCCCGCAAACTTCCTGTGGGAGGACCTGGAGACCAAGGGGAAGATGACGGATAGCGTCGGCGAATCCCGAAAGGCTACCTCGGTGTTTATCAAGCGTCTTGAGATTGGTGGAATCATCCAGGACGATACCCGAGCCATGGTCCAGGATCTCCAAGCGCTGATGGGGCGAATCCAGGATCGACCCGTGGACGGTATCCTAGGCCTGAGTTTCCTGGACCGCACGCGCTTCACCCTCGACATGAAGGCACGCAACGTTACCTGGTGGGCGGAGCCCCAACCCGGTATGACCAATCTGAAGGTGGGCCGCGGTTCGGACGGCATGGTCTACGCGATACTCCATGTGGGCACAGCCGAAGTACCTGCGGAGGTGGACACTGGTATGGCGGGCGGGATCGATTTGCCTGAACAGTTCGCGCCGCAGGGCGAGGGCCGCGCTGTTGCCAGCGGTGGGCTCTATGGCGGCATGCTCAAGGGCACAGAGAAGGGAATGCCCCGTCTGGCCTGTGGCGACCTCGCTTGGCTGAATGTGCCCGTCGCATTCGATGCAAACAAGGCCGCGGGTGTGATCGGCGAGGAGGTCTGGTCTTGCGGTGCCGTGTGGTTCGACTTGGTGGGCTCCCCCCAAATCAGACTCAGCCTGGACGAGAAGGGAAACCTTCCCTTCGACCGCACCCCCAACCGCCGTCTGCCCCTCGTGTGGGAAGGCAACGGAGCAACGCGCCGGATGATCGTCGCCCTGGTTAAGCCCGGCAGCGCCTTGGAGAAAGCAGGTTGCAAGGTTGGCGACCAGGTACTACAGGCTGGAGTGCTGAAGGCCGAGGCCCTGACCCGCCGAGGCGTGCAGGACCTAGTCGCCTCCGGAAAGACCCACACCTGGATCGTGCGCCGGGGCGACAAGGATCTCCGAATCGCCTTCGCGCCCACCGATCCGGCAGGCCAAGGCAGTGAAGGTAAACCCTAGCCAATTTGCGGAACACGCCTTTGGGACGGCCAAGGAGTCGTCCCTATTTTTCCGGCGCCCAGGTTTTCAGAACGAACAGATAGCGATCGATGGCCTGGTCCGGGCCAGCCTTGGATTTGGGCACCTTGGCGGTGCTGGTGACGGTGGCGTTGCCCACGGAGAGCTTGGACAGGTCGCTGGAGAGCACCGTGGGGCCTGATTCGGCGGCCTTGGTCTGCTTCTTCTTCTGCTCCTGGAGGACGCCCTTGAACCAGGCGGCGAACTGCTTCTTGTCCGCGAAGACATCCTGATAGGCCTGGCTCAGCTCCGCGTCAGGCTGGACGAACTGCACCAGGGCCTGTTTGACCTGGAGGGGGAAACGATAGCCGGGCTCCAGCAGCTCGAAGCCCGGGGGCGTGGCGTAGGACCAGATCACGCCAGGTACCGGTTTGGCCACCGTCTTCGAGGGCGGCAGCGCGGCCTGGAAGAACATCAGTGCTCGTGCCTCTCGTCGCGCCGCTCATCGCGGTGCTCATCCTTGCGATCGCGGTGCTCATCCTTGCGATCCCGGCGCTCCTCCCGGCGCTCCTCTTTGCGGAGGTCGCGGCGTTCTTCCCGGTGTTCCTCCCGGCGCTCGTTCCCACGAAGTTCCCGGTGCTCGTCCCGGCGCCGGGTTTCCCAGCGCTCCACGGGGCGATCCCGGTGCCAGTTCCGGTAGTGGCCGGCGGGCACCCGGATCAGTACTCCTGGGACTCGGCGCTCCTCCACCCAAGCGAAGCGGGCCCTGGGCGACCGGCCGCGGTACCAGCCGTCGGGCCGCCGGCACCAGTACCACCCATTGTGAAAGAACACTTCCTCTCCGAAGCCCTCCACCACCTGCACGCCGGGCTGGATCAGCACGAGCGGCGGGGCGACCGGCAGGCCGAGTTCGATCCGCAGGCGCACCTGCGCCGGGGCGTTGGTCGCGCTCAGGGACAAGAGCAGGGTCAGGGCGAGAAGGGGCTTGTGCATGGGTGTTCTCCGTCAGTTCTGGATGTAGTGCACCAGTTGCTCGATGGTGAATTTCTGCTGCGAGATGGTCTCTTTCACCAGGTCGCCGATGGAAAGAATGCTCAGCACCTCGTCGTTCGGCCCCAGCACCGGCAGGTGGCGCACATGCTTGTCCGTCATCAGCGCCATGCACTCCTCGACAGTCTGGGCAAGGGTCACGCAGCTGAGCTTGTCGCTCATGGCCTCCCGCACCGGGGTGTCCTTGGAGGCCTTGCCCTTGAGGACGATCTTGCGGGCATAGTCGCGCTCGGAGAAGATCCCCACCAGCCGGCCCTGCTCCAGCACCAGCAAGGCCCCGATCTCGAACTGCGCCATCAGGGTCAGGGCGGCGAAGACCGAGTCATCGGGCCCCACTGTCACCATGGCTGGCTTGCCTTCGATCAGCTGCTTCAATGGCCGCATCGGCGCCTCCTTCTTGCCCAGCCCCGTAGGACGGGTTGGGATCCGTGGCCCTGACTATAGGCGAACCCGGGGCTTCCGGACCAGGGAATGAATTACTTGGAGGTCGCCCCTGTGTCCGCGGCTGCGGCAGAACCAGGCATGGTCTAATCCCGATGACTGTGTCATCTTTTACAACGGCCTTGCCTCGACGCCGCCGTTCCTGCACAGTCATTCCCCGAGGAATCCCGCATGTCCATGCCCAAGAAGATGAAGGACCACGCCGCCAAGCACGCCGAAGCCACGGAGCCAGACCCGCAAGCCGCAGCCAAACAGGCCGCCCAGGGCAAATTGCAGGCCCGGGAGCGCATCACGGCCATCCTGGACCAGGATTCCTTCCACGAATACGACCTCTTCGTGGAACACAAGTGCTTCGACTTCGGCATGGAGAAGAAGCAGCTGCCGGGGGACGGGGTCATTACCGGCACCGGCACCATCCTGAGCCACCCCGTGGCCATCTTCGCCCAGGACTTCACCGTGGCCGGTGGTTCTCTGGGCCTAGCCCACGCCCGGAAGATCACCAAGATCATGGATCACGCCATCAAACTGGGCATCCCCCTCATCGGCATCAACGATTCCGGCGGGGCGCGCATCCAGGAAGGTGTCAACTCCCTGGCTGGCTACGGCGAGATCTTCTACCGCAACACCCTGGCCTCCGGCGTCATCCCGCAGCTCTCCATCATCCTGGGCCCCTGCGCGGGCGGCGCCGTCTACTCCCCCGCCCTCACGGACTTCGTCTTCGTCGTGGACAAGATCTCCAAGATGTTCATCACTGGCCCCGAGGTCATCAAGACCGTGCTGGGCGAGGAAATCTCCATGGAGGACCTGGGCGGCGCCCGGGTCCAGTCGGAGATCTCGGGTAACGCCCACTTCTACGCCCACAGCGAGGCCGAGTGCTTCGAGCAGGTGAAGCGGCTGGTCACCTACATTCCCTGGAACAACCGCAAGAAGGCTGATTCGGTTAATCCCATCCCGCCCCGCACCCAGCTCGGCCTGGAGCAGATCATCCCCGCCGAGTCCAACAAGCCCTACGACGTGCGGGACGTGCTGCGGGCCGTGGCGGACGGCTCGGACTTCATGGAAGTCCAGGCCATGTGGGCCGCCAACATCGTGGTGGGCTTCGCGCGCATGGACGGCCGCACCGTGGGCATGGTGGCCAACCAGCCCATGGTGCTGGCGGGCGTGCTGGACGTGGACAGCTCCGACAAGGCGGCCCGCTTCATCCGCTTCTGCGATGCCTTCAACATCCCGCTGGTGACCTTCGTGGATCTGCCCGGCTACCTCCCGGGCGTGGACCAGGAACATGCCGGCGTCATCCGCCATGGCGCCAAACTGCTCTACGCCTACAGCGAAGCCTCCGTGCCCAAGCTCACCGTGATCCTTCGGAAGGCCTACGGCGGCGGCTACATCGCCATGTGCTCGCGGCACCTGGGCGCCGATTTCGTCTTCGCCTGGCCCTGCGCCGAGATCGCCGTCATGGGCCCGGAGGGTGCGGCCAACATCATCTTCAAGGGCGAGATCGCCGCCGCCGCGGATCCCGATGCCTTCCGCCGGGAGAAGGTCCGCGAGTACACCGAGAAGTTCGCCAGCCCCTACGTGGCAGCCGCCAACGGCCACGTGGATGCGGTCATCGCGCCCCACCAGACCCGCGACTTCCTGCTGCACGCCCTGGAGATCTCCGAGGACAAGTGCGAACTGCGGCCCACCCGGAAACACGGCGTGCCGCCCTTCTGAGGCGACTCCCACTCCGCTGCTCCACCTCTGCACGAGGCCCCATGATCGCTGCAAGAAAATTGACCCGCCAAACGCTCACCCTGGACGGCACGGTCTACGAGACGACCTTCACACGGAACTTCATCCACCGGAAACCCTACCTGCCGAAGGATCCCAAGCGCCTCGTGGCCATCATTCCCGGCCTCATCCTCGAGGTGCTGGTGAACCCCGGCGACCGGGTGCGGCCCGGCCAGAGCCTCCTGGTGCTGGAAGCCATGAAGATGCAGAACCACATCGCCAATCACGACCACGGCACCGTCAAGGCCCTCCATGCGGCACCTGGCGACATGGTCACCAAGGGGCAGCTGCTGGTGGAGTTCGAGTAGGTTTCCGCGTGGCTTTCCGCGTCAGCCTTGCCCAGACTCTGGCCTGGCCCGGAGTGGGATGGCCTCGACCAGGCGGATCAGATCTCCGGCAGGGTACGGCTTCTGCAGAAAGCCGGCGAGGGCCATGCCCCGGAGCTGGCCCGTGGCCTCTTCTTTGGCGAAGCCCGAACTGAGCACCACTGGTATGCCCGGCGCCACTTCCTGCAGCCGCCGACAGGTCTCCACCCCTCCCAGCCCTGGCATGGTCAGATCCAACAGGACGAGATCGATGCGCTGCCGATGGTGCTGGAGGAACTCGATCCCCTCCTCCCCGCTCTGGGCCAGCAGGCAGGTATGGCCGCGCCTCTCCAGGGTGTCGCGGACCACCTCGAGCATGTAGTCCTCGTCATC
>JBBRZL010000149.1:0-8872 GCA_038236735.1 Holophagales bacterium
ACCAGATCAGCGCCCTCTACCGCCTGAACCAGTCCCGCGCGGACCTGGCCCGGGCCACGGGGCAGCTCGAGACATTCTTCACCCGCTGATGGAGACCCCGATGACTGAAGATGCTGCCACGCCAACCGCTTCCACCTCCGGCGCTCCCGAGGCCAACAAGGCCTTCCTCGCCTTGAAGATCGGCACGCCCATCGTGCTGCTGCTCGCCGCGGGGCTGTGGTTCTATTCCCGCAACCGGGTGAGCACCGATGACGCCCAGGTGGACGGCCATCTGGTGCCAGTCTCCTGCCGGGTCTACGGCACCGTCGACAAGGTGCTGGTCGAGGACAACCAGGCCGTGAAAGCCGGGGATCCGGTGGTGCTGATGGATCCCCGCGACCTCCAGGCGAAGCTGGATCAGGCCAAGGGGGCCCGGGCCCAGGCCAAGGCTCAGCTGGACGGCGCCCGCGCCGACCTGGAGCGTTCCCGCGTGGCCTTCCAGCAGGCCAACAGCTCGGATCTGGAGACGGCCAAGGCCAACATCGACGCCAAGAAGGCCAGCCTGGACAAGGCCAAGACCGACCTCCAGCGCATGAAGCCCCTGGCCGAGCGCGAGGAGATCTCCGCCCTGCAGTTCGACGGCTTCCGCACCCAAGCCGAGGTGGCCGACAGCGAGTGGCGCGGCACCCAGCAGAAGCTGGGCTCGCTTCAGCGCGAGGCGGACATCCGCCGGGTGGCCGTGGGCGCCGCGGAAGCGCGCCTGGCCTCGGCCCAGGCCCAGGTGGTCCAGGCCCAGGCCAGCCAGGAGGGGCTCGAGCTGCAGCTGGGCTACACGCGCATCCTCGCCCCCGTGGATGGCGTCGTGACCCGGAAATTCGTAGAGGCCGGCCAGACCATCCAGCCGGGCCAGGGCCTGTTCACCCTCATCCCCCTCCACCAGAGCTGGGTGACCGCCAACTTCAAGGAGACCCAGCTGGCCCGCATGAAGGCCGGCCAGGAAGTGGAGATCAAGGTGGACATGAACGGCGCCGTGCTGAAGGGCCACGTGGATTCCATCGCAGGGTCGACGGGCTCACGCATGAGCCTGCTGCCGCCGGAGAACGCCGTAGGGAACTTCGTGAAGGTGGTGCAGCGCATCCCCGTGAAGATCCGCATCGATGAGACCGAGGCCGCCAAGGTCGTCCTCCGCCCCGGCATGAACGTCGAGGCCACGGTCATCGTCCAGTGACGAAGGAAGGATGGGATAAGGCCTTTCTGCCATGACTACCCACCGAACCATCAACCCCTGGATCATCGCGCTCACGGTGATGATCGCGACCTTCATGGAGGTCCTCGATACCAGCGTGGCGAATGTGGCTCTGCCCCACATCGCCGGGAACCTCTCGGCAACGGTGGAGGAGACCACCTGGGTGCTCACTTCGTACCTGGTGGCCAACGCCGTGGTACTGCCCCTGGGCGGCTACTTCTCCAGCCTCATGGGCCGCAAGCGCTTCTACCTCACCTGCGTGGTCGTCTTCACACTGGCCTCCCTGCTCTGCGGCATCGCGCCTTCGCTGGGTTGGCTTATCTTCTTCCGGGTGCTCCAGGGGCTCGGCGGTGGCGGCCTCCAGCCCATCTCCCAGGCCATCCTCGTGGAGACCTTCCCCGCGGCCAAGCGCGGTGCGGCCATGGCTGTCTACGGCATGGGCGTGGTGTTGGCCCCCATCATCGGGCCCGTGCTGGGCGGCTGGATCACCGACAATTTCAGCTGGCACTGGATCTTCCTGATCAATATCCCGGTGGGCTTTCTCTCCTTCTTCCTCACCAGCGCCCTGGTGCAGGATCCGCCGACCTTCCACCGCATCTCGCTCAAGGAGGGCGCCCGCTTCGACTACCTGGGCATCGGCGTCATCACCCTGGCCTTGGCCTCCCTGGAGATCGTGCTGGACGAGGGTCAGCGCAAGGACTGGTTCAGTTCGGGTTTGATCGTCTTCTTCGCCATCACGGCGGTGGTGGCCCTGGCCTACGCCATCTTCCACGAGCTGCGGAAGGACCGCCCCATCGTGGACCTGAGGCTGCTGAAGGACCGGACCTTTGCAGTCTCCATCCTCATGCTCTTCGTCCTGGGCTTCGTGCTCTATGGCAGTCTCGCGCTCCTGCCCATCTTCCTGCAGACCCTGCTGGGCTACACGGCCCTGCTCAGCGGCTGGGTGCTGAGCCCCGGTGGCCTGGCCGTGATGGTGATGATGCCCGTGGTGGCGATGCTGCTGAAGAAGGTGGACACGCGGTGGATGATCGGCGTGGGGTTCTTCTTCTGCGGCCTGGGCCTCATCCAGATGGGCGGCTTCAATCTGCAGGTGGACTTCCGCACGGCCATGTGGTCTCGGGTGGTGCAGAGCCTGGGCTTCGCCTTCCTGTTCATTCCCATCAATGTCTCGGCCTTCCAGCACATTCCACCGGAGAAGACCGCCTATGCCGCGGGCCTCATGAACCTGATCCGCAACATCGGCGGCAGTACGGGCATCGCCATCGTCACCACCCTGCTCTCCCGCCGGTCCCAGTTCCACCAGGCCAACCTCATCGGCCACCTGGCCCCCGGAGATCCCGCCTACCAGGGCCTCCTGGACCGGGCCACCCAGTTAGGCGTGCTGCGCGGGGGCCTGTCCCCGGCGGACGCGGCCCACGTGGCCCAGGGCGTGGCCTATGGCACCGTGGTCAAACAGTCGAGCATGATGGCCTTCTCGGACACCTTCTGGTTCATGGGCCTGCTCTGCTTCGCCCTCTTCCCCCTGCTGTTCCTCATGCGCCGTAGCCGCGCCCCGGCCGGGCCCGTGGTCATGGACTGATCCAAACTGCCAAGCAAAAAGCAGGAACACAGAGGGCCTGGATCCTACTGCGGGGCGGGCTCGTCCACGAAGTCCTCGTCGGAGAGGCCGCTGTCTGGAGGCAGCTTGTTCAGCTCGGTCTTGACCAGCAGCTGGTGTTCGAGTTCCTCGGCCCGCAGTTCCTCGAAGAGGGCGCGGACGTCGGCATCCTTCAGGGCCGGCAGAGCCGCCACGAAGAAGGCGTGGGCCTTCACCTCGGAAGCCATGGCGGCTTCCATGGCCCGGCGCGGACTCATGAAGGCCCGGGCGGCATCGAAGTCCGGCGCCTCGACGTCGAAGATCATGGCCCGGGTCACGGCCCGCGGAGTGTCCTGGAAACGCTGGACGCGACGAGCCTGGAGTTCCCGGCCATGCTTCGCTTCGTTCTCCACCATGTAGCGGAAGAACTTGGCGGCCTCGGGGGTCCGGTGCTGGTCCATCTGCGCCGCGAAGTCCTCGTAGCGCTCCTGCGCCTCGTCCTCGATCAGGATCGCAAGGTCGAGGGCATCCATGAGGGAAAGGCTGGCGAAATCGATGCCTTGGTTGGCCATGTCAGTCGCTCCTTTTACTTCTTGATGAAGAGATCGAGGATGCGCTCCCGGGGGAGGGCGTCCTTGGCGAGCAGGGTCTGCCGTTCCTTCACCAGGTCGCCGTAGGTCGGCGGTGGCTCGGGGTTCCGGTAGAACACGCCCAGGTGCATCTTGGTGCCGTAGAGCTGGGCCAGGTCCATGGCCGCCAGGCGATCTGCCGGGTTGTGGCCCAGGGCCGCGAGCGACTCCTGGATGGCCTTGAGGCCCTTGATCTGCTGGCCCTCTTCGCCGTAGGTCACGCAGGGGGATTGGATGTTCACGAAGGCGAAGCCCGGATAGCGGATGGCCTCCTCGATGGTGGCCGCCATGCCCGCAAGGTCCGTGGGCGAGGCCTGGGCCACGAAGCCGGCGCCGTAGGCCAGCACGTAGAGCAGCGGGTTGACGGGATTCTCGAGGCTGCCGTAGCGGGAAGTGCAGGTGATCCGGCCCTTCTGCGACGTGGGCGAGAGCTGGCCCTTGGTGAGGCCGTAGATCTGGTTGTCCATCACGATGTAGGTGATGTCCATGTTGCGGCGGATCAGGTGGGCGATGTGGCCGCCGCCGATGGAGAAGCCGTCCCCGTCGCCGCCCGCGGCCAGCACCAGCAGGTCCGGATTGGCCAGCTTGATGCCCTGGGCGATGGGTAGGGAACGGCCGTGGACGCTGTTGAAGCCGTAGGCCGTGGTGTAGCCGGGGATGCGGCTGGAGCAGCCGATGCCAGAGACGAAGGCGATCTCGTGGGGCGGCCGGCCGATGGCGGCCAGGGCGCGATAGATGCCCTGCACCACGGAGAAGTCGCCACAGCCGGGGCACCAGATGGGCTTGAGGTCGCTCTTGTAGTCCTTGGCCTGGTATTCGAGGGTGCCGGTTCCGCTCATGATTGACCTCACTCCTGGGGCTGCAGGTTGCCCTCGTGGCTGCGCTGCAGCTCCGAGAGGAGATGGTGGAGGGCCGCGACGATCTCGCTGGGCAGGAAGGGGTTGGCGCCGCTGCGGGCCAGGGACTTCACGCCCTTGGGCAGATCGATGTGCATGCGCAGCAGCTTGAAGGTCTGGGCCAGGTGGGTCTGCTCGATGATGAGACCTTTCTGCACGGAGGCGAAGAAGTCGTTGTAGGTTCCTTCCGCCACGGGATACAGCAGGTAGGGCACGAGCAGCTTCACGTTCAACCCTTCGGCCTGGGCCATGGCCAGGGCCTCGCGGCAGACACCGGCGACACTGCCCCAGGCCACCATGGCGATGGGTGCGTCGAGGTGGCCCGTCACCTCGAACAGATCCTTGCGCTCCTTCAGGGGATCGAATTTCCTGGTGCGCTTATCGTTCATGCGCTGATGGACGGAGCCACTGTTCGTGGGCGCCCCGGACTCCACGTGCTCGATGCCAGAGGCCAGGTAGGTGCCGCCCAGCATCCCCGGATGACTGATGGGGCTGATGTGGTTCTCGGTCTGCTTGAAGCGCTTGTAGTCCTGCAGGTCCGCGCCATGGGGCTCGAGGCGGTTGATGATCTTGAACTGGGTGGTGTCGATGGGATCCAGCGTCTCCTTGCGCGAGGCGATCTCCTGGTCGGACAGGATGATCACCGGCGTCTGGTAGTACTCGGCGATGTTGAAGGCCTCGATGGTGATGCGGAAGGTGTCCGCCACAGAGGTGGGCGCCAGCACCGGACGGACCACGTCGCCGTGGGCGGAGAAGCAGGCGGCGAAGAGGTCGGACTGTTCGGTCTTGGTGGGCAGGCCCGTGGAGGGTCCGCCCCGCTGCACGTCCACGATCACCAGGGGCAGCTCCGCGATGCTGGCCAGGCCCATCATCTCGGATTTGAGCGAGAGGCCGGGGCCGCTGGTGGCAGTCATGGCCTTCTTGCCCGCAAAGGAGGCGCCCACGGCCGCACCGATGCCGGCAATCTCGTCCTCGGCCTGCAGCACCGCGCCGCCGTACTTCCAGACCTGGTCCGTGAAGAACTGCATGATCTCGGTGGAAGGCGTGATCGGGTAGCCACCGAAGAACTGGCAACCCGCGAAGATGGCCGCCGCGGCACACATGTCGTTGCCGTCCGTGATGAGCTTCACCTGCCCCTTGGTCTCGGAGGCGATGACGTTCATGCTGACCTTGAGCGGGTGCGCCATGGCGAAGGCCCGGCCCGCGTCGAAGGCGCGCTGGTTGGCCTCGACCAGTTCCTCACCCTTCTTGGCCAGCTTCTTCCGGATGCCCTTCATCACGGCCACGGCGCCGATGCCGAACCAGCCGGCGATGAGCCCCAGCACCACGGTGTTCTTGGCCCGTTCGGTGCCCGCGGTCTCCTTGGCCATGGCCGCGATGGGCACGGCGATCACCTGCAGGGGCGTCACACCCACCAGGGGGATCTGGTGCTCGGGAATGCCCGTGGCCGCTTCGTAGATCACCACGGTGTCGCCACTGACGGGCAGCTCGGCGCCAAACTTGAGAAAATCGTCCCAGTTCAGGGCCACCGCCACATCCAGGTTCCCGCCGGGGTTCAGGATGGGCGTGGTGCTGATCCGCACGCGGCAGGAAGACTCGCCGCCCCGGATCTGGGAACCAAAACTCTTGGTCATGACGCCGTGGTAGCCCTCGGCCGCCGCAGCCTGGAGCAGCGAATCGCCAGCAGAGACGATGCCATCGCCTCCCGATCCAGCCATTCCGAAGACAAGATCCTTGCGCATGGGCACCTCCGGGTGGGGCGTGGACGGGGAACGAACGGACAGCTGTCCGCAGCCCAGCGTCCCGCACACGAAAAGCATGGTCGTGGCGTTCATTCCACCCTAGCCCCGATGGCCATTGCTTTTCATCACACCTTGCCCCAAAGCAAAGGCTACCTATAGGTTATCAGGCAAGTTGAGCCAGATCTTCGGGGGCTCCCAGACTGAGGGCCGAGACCTCCAGGCCCCGCTCCTTGGCCTGCCGCTTCACCAGGCCCGCCAGCACCTTGCCGGGGCCCAGTTCGAAAAAGGTGGTGACCCCCTGGTCCAGCAGCAGATCCAAGGTGGCCTGCCAGCGCACGGCACCGGGGATCTGACGCCGGAGACCGTCGCGGATGGCCTCCGGCTCGGTCACTGCCACCGCGTCAACATTGTTCACCAGGGCACAGAGCGGCGTCTGGATCGACAGGCTGCCCAGGACGGTCGTCATGCGGACCTGGGCGGGCTCCATGAGGGGCGAATGGAAGGGCGCACTCACGGGCAGTTTCATCATCTTGCGGCCACCACGGTCCCTGGCGGCGGCCATGGCCGCCTCCACGGCCTCGGCGTGTCCGGCGATGACGATCTGGCCGGGTCCGTTGAAATTCGCCGGAACGACAATTTGACCCGTAGCGGCGGCGGCCTCGGCGCAGCTGGCTTCCACGTCCGCCAGGCTCATGCCCAGCAGGGCGGCCATGGCCCCCACGCCCACGGGCACCGCCTCCTGCATGGCGCGGCCCCGCTCGCGCACGGTACGCAGTGCGTCCGGGAAAGTCAGGGCGCCCAGGGCCACCAGGGCGCTGTACTCACCCAGGGAGTGCCCCGCAGCGAAGTCCGGCCGGGGCAGCCGGTGACCCCAGGCCCGCACGACCATGGTGCTGTGGGTGAGGATGGCAGGCTGGGTGTGCTCCGTGAGCTTGAGGGTCTCTTCAGGGCCCTCCGCCATCAACCGCGAGAGGGGAAAACCCAGGGCCTCATCAGCGTCCTGCAGCACCGCCCGGGCCGCGGGCTCGGCCTGGGCCAGCGCCACACCCATGCCCACCGCCTGCGAACCCTGCCCCGGAAACAGCCACGCCACTTTGCTCATGGGAACCTCAAGAAATAGCTGCCACAGATGAACACAGATGAACTCAGATAAAGGTGAATCCGTGTTTATCCGTGTTCATGCGCGGCTGAAATTCAGTCCTGGGGCAGCAGCAGGGCCACGCGCTCCTGGATGCGCTCGTGGAGGCGGTGCTCGGCGGCCCGCAGGGCGGCGCGGATGGCGTTGCGAACGGCCTTGGCGTCGCTGCGCCCGTGGCCGATGATGCTGACCCCCTTGACGCCCAGCAGCGGCGCGCCGCCGTATTCCGTGTAGTCCAGCTTCTGCTTGAAGCGCTTCATGGCGGGCTTCGCCAGGAAACCCGCAAACTTGGTGACGGCGTTCTCCATGAAGCTGTCCCGCAGGCCGCGGAAGATGCCCTCGGCCAGGGCCTCGCTGGATTTCAGCACCACGTTGCCCACGAAACCGTCGCAGGCGATGACGTCGAAATTCCCGTTCCAGATGTCGCGCCCCTCAGCATTGCCCTCGAACCGGATCTCGATCTGGCGGAGCATGGCGGAGGCCTCTTTGGTTACGTCTGTGCCCTTGCCGTCCTCCTCGCCCACGCTCAGGATGCCCACCCGGGGACGCTCCAGGCCCAGTACCTCCTCGGCGTAAACCGACCCCATCACCGCGAACTGGGCAATGTGTTCCGCGCGGCTATCCACGTTGGCACCCACGTCCAGCAGCACGGTGGGGCCCCCTTTCATGTTGGGCAGCACGCTGGCCAGGGCCGGCCGGTCCACGCCGTCGAGTTTGCCGATGACGAGGCTGGAGGCCACCATGGCGGCACCGGTATGGCCCATGGACACCACGCCCTGGGCGCGGCCATCCCGCACGAGCTGGGCGGCCACGCGGATGGAGCTGTCCTTTTTTTCTTTCAGGATGCAGGTGGCCTTGTCCGCCATGACGATGGTATGGAAGGCATGCACCACTTCGGCCCGGGTCATCAACTCAGGGGTGAACCCGCACTTGGCCAGCTCGGGGCGGATGACGCCCTCGTTGCCCACCAGGAACAGGTAGAGCCCGGGGAAGGCCTCGAGGGCCTCCCGAGCGCCAAGCAAAGTGGCATGGGGGGCATGGTCGCCCCCCATGACATCCAGTGCGATGCGGTGGCCGTCCACCAGCCGAAACTTAGGCGGTCTCGGCGACGCGGACGGCCAGCTTGCCGCGGTAGAAGCCGCAGCTGGGGCAGACGCGGTGAGGCAGCTTGGGGGTCTGGCAGTTGGGGCAGGTGCTGGCGCTCATGACCTCGAGCGAGTCGTGGGTGCGCCGGCGGTCGCGGCGGGCCTTGGAATGGCGGCGCTTGGGATTCGGCATGGCTTGCTCCTAGGGATTAATCGCAAAGTTCCAGGTTAAAGGTTTCAGGATTCCGGGTCCAGCTTGATTCCTGCGAGGGCCTTGGCCAGGGCCTGATTCAGGGCCGAGGGGGCCCGTTCGGCTTCGGGCTGGCACTGGCAGGGGCCCTTGTTCCAATTCTTGCCGCAGGTGGGACAGAGCCCCTTGCAGTCATCCACGCAGAGGGGGTGCATGGGGGCCTGCAGCTCGAACTGTTCGCGCACCAGCTCGGCGCGAGCCAACAGCACCGGGGTGAATCCGTGCCGGGCCAGTTCGGGACGCAGCACCGCCTCATCCCCGACGAGGTACAGGAACAGCCCCGGCCAGGCCTCGAGGGCCTCCCGGGCACCTTGCATGGTGGCGTGAGGGG
>JBBRZL010000150.1:0-8807 GCA_038236735.1 Holophagales bacterium
AGGCGTGGTTGTTCCGCAAAGCGCCATTGAGGATCCGCACGATGTCGTTGAGGGAGGCCATCTCGATCACGCGCTCGTCGGGATCGGCGGCGGTGAGGCTGTAGCCGTCGCCCACCATGAGGATGGCCTTCCCTTTGGCCGCCGAGGAGGGCACCTGGATGTTGAAGGTGGCCGTCTCCCGCACGCCCTGGATGTTCTGGAGGGTCACCAGCACCGGGAGCACCTCGCCCCGCTTGGCCCGGGCCTTCAACAGGCGGACGGCCGCGATGGCCGTTAGGTCCAGGCGTTCCTCGGCCTTGATGGTGAGCGAAATGCCCTCGAACTGAGGCTTTTCGAAGGGGTTCAGGCAGACCGCCTGCAGCAGAGCGCCCACGTACTGGGCCATGCGGCCGGGGTTCAGGTCCGCGATGACATTCTCGATCTGGATGGCCGGGTGGCCCACCAGCTTGATGTTCCCCTGCATGGACAGGCTCTGGAGACCCAGGCCCCGGGTGTGCGCGTCCAGCGTCTGCGCAATGGCGGTGGCGGCCAGGGCGGCGGTGGCCACCGGGTGATCCATGATCTCGAAGCGGAAATTGAGGGTGCGCTTGCCGCCCAGGTTCAGGCCGAGGCGCATGGGTACCATGTGGGCCTCGGCGCCCAGGATGCCCGCCACGCCCGAGCTGCGGTCCAGGCGCAGGGCGCCAATGGGGGCCACCGGCATGGCCAGCTTGAAGGAGTTCTGGTAGCTGGCCACCGTGGTGGCTACGGTGGCCGACCAGAGGGGGAGGTCCACGGGGCCGAGGTTGAAGAGCTGATGCCCGAATAGCAGCACCCGCTTGCCCGAAACATAGGTAATGGTGCCCGCCGCGGCCAGGTCCAGGTCCCCCTGCATGAGGGTGATGGCGACCATGCCCCCGGGCTCAAGGGGGCTGGCCTCGTCCCGGCCCCCGCTCAGGGTGGGCACGGCCGTGAAGGTGACCGGCCAGCCGGACCAGAGGCGCTGGGCCTCGGCACCCAGAGCACTGCCGCCCAGGGCCATGGGCAGCACCTGGGGATCCGCCTCGCCCATCAGGGTCTGGAAATCCAGCATCTGGCCCAGCAGGGCCGCCTTGAGCACCTTGGGCGGTTCCAGCTTGGGCAGGATCAAGGGCGTGCGACTGGGCGCGAGATCGGGAATGTCCTTCAGTTGATCCAGCATCTCAGCGATGGGGGTGATGCCGCCGATGGGCTCCTTCTCGAAGGCGATGCCGGTGCTGAGGGCCCCGATGAGCTTGCCGTCGATGTAGCAGGGGCTGCCGCTCATGCCGGCCAGGATGCCGGTTTCCGCCAAGGGCCCGCCTGATGCCCGAACCATGATGCGACTGCGGCCCGGCGCGGCATTCTTTTGGATGCCCAGCACCTCGAAGTCGAAACGCTCGATCTTCCCGCCCTGGAACACGGTCTTTCCGTACCCCTTCATGCCGGCCCGGATCTCGGCCACGCCGAGGGTGGCCACGCCCTGGCCCAGCAGGGGCACCAGTGATAGCAGGGCGACGAGGCAGGCGGCCAGTTTCATGTGGGATCCCGAACGAAGAATGAAGCCTAACAGACGGCCCCCGGGGACCCCCCTGTGACCATGAGGTGTCTTCGGCGTGATTTTCGTTCCAATACCTGGCGGTCCCCTTTCCCACTGGCGCCCGGGCCGCTACTCTCAGAGACGGAGGAACTTCCCATGCGATTACGGCATTTGAATTGCACATCCCTCGCGGCCCTTCTGGTCGCTGCAGCCCCCATCATGGCCCAGGGTGTTTCCACCCAGCTGGGCGGGCGGGTGATGGACACCAACGGTGCGCCCGTGGCCGGCGCCACGGTGGTCATTCGCAATGGCGAGACCGGCCTCACGCGCACGCTGCAGACCAACGAAGACGGTCGCTATCTGGCCACCCTGCTGCCCGTGGGGCCCTACGCGGTGACCGTCACCAAGGCCGGCTTCCAGACCGCCGCCAACCTCAAGGTGAACCTCAACCTCGGCGATGCCGCCCCCCTGGCCATTCGCCTCGCCCGTGAATCCGGCACCGTGGTGGAAGTCGTGGCGACCACAGCCACCGTGGATTCCGATCGCGCCAGCGCCGCCGCCATCATCTCCCCCGACAACCTCACCAACCTGCCCGTCTTCAACCGCTCCTTCACCAACCTGGCCACTCTTGCCCCCCAGGTCGTGGTGGAGAGCAACCGCGGCAACCTGGCCATCGCCGGCCAGCGCGGCGTGAACACCTCCATCAACATCGACGGCGGCGACAACAACGAGGCCTTCTTCGGCGGCGCCATGGGCGCGGCCGAGGGCAAGGCGCCCTTCACCATCTCCATCGAAGCCATCCGCGAGTACCAGGTCATCACCGACGGCGCCAGCGCCGAGTTTGGCCGCATGGGCGGCGGCTACGTGAACGCCATCACCAAGAACGGCACCAACGACCTCAGCGGCAGCCTCTTCGTCTACACCCGTCCCCGCCTCTTCGTGGAGGCCGGCCCCACCCTGCTTCAGCCAAGCGGATCCAGCACATCCAACCCCGTGGGCAACTTCCAGCAGCAGCAGTTCGGGTTCAGCCTCGGCGGCCCCATCATCAAGGACAAGCTCTTCTACTTCGTGGCCTACGACGCCCAGCGCCAGAAGACCCCCATCAACATGGTCTGGGGCGGGGCGACCCCCGTGGCCCTGGACCCCACCCTCCCCGGCCAGGCCAATGATGCCGTGCTCATTTCCAAGGCCGGCGCCTACTCCAGCAAGTCCGACTCCGACACCATGTTCGCCCGCTTCGACTGGAACATCACCACGGACCAGGCACTCCAATTCCGGATCAATCACAACAAGTACAAGGGCGACACCGGTGCAGGTAGCACGGCTTCCTACGAGAACCTGGCGAGCGACACCAACACCACGGACACCTATGTTCTGCAGTGGAACTGGGTGATCAGCTCCAACTGGATGAACGAGTTCCGCATCAGCTACTCCAAAGAAGATGCCCCCCGATCCCCCTACTCGACTTCACCTGAAGTCACCATTACCAGCGTGGGCTTCTACGGCGCCTATCCCTTCGACCGCACCTTCAACACCAAGCGGACCCAATTCCAGGAGAACATCAGCTACGTGACACCGACCTTCCAATTGAAGGCCGGCATCGACTACAACACCGTGGACGTCTCCGAGTTCTTCGCCGGCAATTGGCGCGGGGTGTACCAGTTCACCAACACGGGCAGCGGCCCCACCGCCGTGTCGGCGCTCAACAACTTCCGCGCCGGCAACTGGAGCACCTACCGCCAGAACTTCGGCCTCAATGGACCGGTCCAGCAGGCGGGCCTCTTCGCCGCCACCGAGAAGCAGGAAGCCGCCTTCATCCAAGCCGACTGGCGCGTCACCGATACCCTCAAGGTGGGCCTCGGCGTCCGTTGGGATCGCCAGGAAAACCCTGACTTCGCCATTCTGGACATGAGCAACCCGCTGGCCGCGACCATGCCAATCACCTCGAAGATCCCAACGGATAGCCAATTCTCCCCCCGGCTCTCCTTCACCTGGACCCCCGCCTTCGACCAGGGCAAGACCGTGGTGCGGGGCAGCCTCGGCCGCTATGTCAGCACCACGCCGGCCGTCTTCATGTACCAGGCCTATGCCGCCAACGGCACTCGCACCGGCCAGGTGGATTTCACCCCCGCCCAGGCTGTGACCTACGGCATCCCCCGCGGCGCGACCTTCAATCCTTCCAATCCCTTCTGGTTCTCCTCCTTCCCCACGGGTGCCGCCGCACCGAAGGTCGACATCTGGACCTACAGCCCCGACTTCAAGAATCCCTACACGGACCGTGTGAACCTGGGTGCCGAACGCTCCTTCTTCCGCGACCTAGTCCTGGGCTTCTCGGCCACCTATGCCAAGAGCAACCAGTTGGAGCGCACGGCTGATCTGAACCTTGGCGCGCCCACGGGCGTCAGCGCCCAGGGTAGGACCATCTACAGTTCCACCCGACCCAATGCGAACTACCTGCGCATGGGCTATTACCTGTCTGATGCGACTGGCATCTACCACGCTTATACTTTCAGCCTGAAGTACCACAAGGAAGACAGTGCCTTCGACGCCCAGCTCTACTACACCTACTCCATCAACAAGGACACGGATTCCAACGAGCGCAACTACTCGGGCGTCTCGATCCAGGATCCCGGCCAGCTGGGCAACCAGTGGGGCTTCGCCGATACCGATCGCCGCCAGGTGTTGACCGGCTATCTGAGCTTCCTGGACAAGAACCTCACGGGAGTCCTGTCCTCTGTGTCGATCCGCTACCAGACCGGCACGCCCTACTCGTTGATGTACACGAATGACCAGAACGGCGATGCCAACACTGGCAACGACCGCTTCTTCTCGAATGGCCAGGACTCGGGCCGCAATTCCCAGCGCGCCGGATCCCAGCTCTTCCTGGACCTTGGCCTGCGGCGTGACTTCCGCCTTTCCAAGACGAAGAAAATCACTGCCTCCATGGATGTCTTCAATCTCCTCAATCGCCAGGACACCTACCTGTCCTACCGGCCGACCTCGGGATCCACTGACGCAGCTCCTGCCCTTCAGGCACAGCAGAACTGGATCGGCTCCGCCCGACAGATCCAGCTGGGACTGCGTTTCGCCTTCTAGGTCCCACCGCTTCACCCAAGGGCGGCGCGCAAGCGCCGCCCTTTTCCTTTAGGCTGTTTACATGCGAATTCTGGCGCTGGGCGACGTGGTGGGGGAACCGGGGCGGCGGCTGGTGGAGGCCTTCGTTCCGGAGTTGCGCCGGGAGACCGGGGCCGACCTGGTGCTGGTGAACGGCGAGAATGCCGCCCACGGCCACGGCATCACCGAAGCCATCGCCCGGGAGTGGTTCGAGCGCTATGGCGTGGACGTCATCTCCACGGGCAACCACGCCTTCGACGTGAAGGGCATCGATGCGTATTTCCGGACGGAGCCGCGCCTCCTGCGGCCCGCCAACTTCCCCCCGGACACCCCCGGCAACGGCTGGCTGAAGCTGCACACGGCGTCGGGCGCCGAAGTGCTCATCATCAACCTCATGGGCCGCGTCCACATGCCCCCCTGCGACTGCCCCTTCCGCTGCGTGGATGCGCTCCTGCAGAAGGAGCGGGCCGACCTGGTGGTCGTGGACATGCATGCCGAAGCCACCAGCGAGGCCCAGGCCATGGGCCACCACCTGGACGGCCGCGCCGCAGCGGTGCTGGGCACCCACACCCACGTGCCCACCCTCGACGCCAAGCTGCTGCCCGGCGGCGTCGCCTACGTCACCGACATCGGCATGACCGGCCCCTACGAAGGGGTCATCGGCATGAAGAAGGAGGCCAGCCTGGGCCGCTTCCTCAAGGTGGTGCGCCCCAAGTACGAGGTCGCCGAAGGCGACCTGCAGCTCCACGCCGTATTGGTCACCACCGAGGGCCGCAAGGCCACCTCGATCGTGCGCCTCCAACGCAGCCTTTGATCCTTTCCCGACTGAAATCGCGGAGCGATTTCAGCGAGAGAACCGCCTGAGCATTCTCATGTTCCGACGGTACGCCACCCCCCGGGTGAAGTTGATGGCCACCTGGCGGGGGAAGCGGGTGATGGCGCTGGCCAGCGTGATGAAGGTGCGCACGGTCTGGGCCGGTCCCCGGCCCATGCGGCTGGCGTTGTCGTAGTAGACCATCAGGGCCTGGCGCATGGTGGCGCGGGGCAGGTTGAAGAGGCCATAGCTCTCGATGACGTCGTGGTTGATGCGGCGCGTGCCGTCCTGCTCGGTGACGATCAGGTCCTCAGGGCGGATCTCTTGGCTCATGGCAACTCCCCGGTCAAAAGTGTATCGGCCCCTTCACCGGTTTGCTCAAGCTGTGCCCAAAAACGGGCATCGGGTCCCTTTTCCTTGCAGCTCCGGGGAGGAGGGCCAACCTGGACGGCTTGGCTGGGAGAGGGCCCCGCCCCAACGCGAAGGGCCGGGTGCACGCTCCGGGCCGGCTGGGCGTCAGGCCGTACCCGATGACGAAAGCCGCGCCCATCCATCCAGGTAGACATTGAAACTCGGATCGACCAGGGCCTTCTGCTGCATCAGGGCCCTGATTTGGGCCTCCTCCGCCTCCAGTTGTTCGGGTGTGAGGTGACCCGAGAGGGTCATGGCCCGCAACCAGACCAGGAAGGTGGTCAGCGCGTCGAACTGGTTGTAGCGAACGATGCCGGCGACGTCTCCGGCCCGCCAGAGGTCGATGACGCTCTTGCCGTCGGTGCCCAGCTTGCCCGGAATGCCGCAGGCCGTGGCCAGCTCGTGGAGTGTGGAAGAGGCCTTGCCCCAGGCGCCGGTGAGCTCCCGCAGGTCCACGTGCTGGTTGCCGTAGCGGTCGAAGAAATCGCCCGGGGCCCACTTCTCGGGGCTGCGGCCCAGGCCGGGGATGGATAGGCGATGGACCATGGCCCGCTGCACCAGGATGGGCAGGTCCGAATCCCGCGAATTGAACCCCACCAGCTGGGGCTTCTTGTCGCCCACGGCCAGCAGGAAGCGGCGCAGCAGGTCATCCTCCGGCAGTGCCTCAGGGCCCTCCGGCAGCGCGTAGAGACGGTGATGGACCTCGCCGGACTTTACCGTGCGGATCACCGCGGCGATGGACACCACGCGGCAGAGGATGGTCTTCAGGTAGGGCCTTGGCTCCGCCTCCGTGGCGCCGCCATAGGCCCACATGCGGTCGATCACCTCGGCGTCGGACAGCTCCCCCGGCAGGTCCAGCACCCGCCGGCCCGTGGCCGGATCCGGCACCCATTCGGCGTCGAAGGCGAAGAGCTGGTGTTGGGGGGGTCGCAACATCGGAGCCTCCTATTTATCCACGGCCCACTTGCCGCCGCCGCCAATGGCGCAGGCCAGGCCTACCAGCAGGCGGAACAGGCCGCCGAGATTCGTCAGCATCCCGGCCCCATGGAGCCAGCCATGCACCAGGGGCCAGCCCACCAGGACCACGAGGAGCAGCCCCGCCAGCGGCACCAGGAGTCCCACCAGGAGCAGGGCGCCGCAGACCAGCTCGCCGAGGGCCAGGCCCCAGGTGGCGGCATGGGCGAAGGTGATGGCGCCATGGGCATAGCGGAGCACCGCGAAGCCCTGCACCACGGCCAAGCCGCCCACGGCCAGGCGGAGCAGGAGCAGGGCCCAGTCGGTACGAGTACTGGAAGAAGCCATGGAATCCCCGGAAAGGCTCCATTGTAGGCTGGTAGTCCGCTGGAGAAATGGCCATGCAGCCCACCCTTGCCCCCACCTTGGCCTTCGACGCCGACGACACCCTCTGGCACAACGAAACCCACTATGCGGAGACCCAGGAGGCCTTCCGGGCCCTGCTGCGCCCCTACCACGACGATGCCTGGATCGATGCCCGCCTCCACGACACCGAGATGCGCAATCTCCGCAGCTATGGCTATGGCATCAAGGCCTTCACCCTGTCCATGCTCGAGACGGCCCTGGAACTCACGGAGCACCGCCTGGACGGCCGGGGCCTCCGGCAGGTGCTCGACCTGGGCCGGGCCATGCTGGCCAAGCCCGTGGAACCCCTCCCGGGCGTGGCCGAAGTGCTGCACGCACTGGCCGGCGCCTTCGACCTGATGCTGATCACCAAGGGGGACCTCTTCGACCAGGAGACCAAGCTGGCGAAATCGGGCCTTGGCACCCACTTCTCGCAGGTGGAGATCGTTTCGGAGAAGGATGAGGCCACCTACGCCGCCATCCTCCAACGCCACAGGTTGCCAACTGGTTCCTTCACCATGGTGGGCAATTCCGTGAAGTCCGACATCCTGCCCGTCCTGGCCCTGGGCGCCCGGGCCATCCACATCCCCTACCACACCACCTGGGCGCACGAGCTGGTGGAAACTCCGCAGGGAGCGGCCTTCCCGGTCCTCGACTCCATCCGCGACCTGCCCTTCCTCCTGGAGAGCTGGTGACGGATGCCGCAGGTTTCCGGGGGTAACCTAGGAAGCTGGAGGTTCCCATGTCCACCCAGAACATCGGTGTCATCGGCGCTGGCCAGATGGGCAATGGCATCGCCCATGTCTTCGCCCAGGCGGGCTTTCAGGTCCTCATGCAGGACATCACCGAGGCCTACACCGCCCAGGGCCTCGCCACCATCGACAAGAACCTCCAGCGGGGCGTGGACAAGGGCAAGCTGACCGTCGACGAGAAGGCCGCCGTCCTGGGCCGGATCCGCACCACCACGAAGCTGGAGGGCTTCTCCGGCTGCGATATCGTCATCGAGGCCGCACCGGAAAAATGGGAGATCAAGCAGCAGATCTTCGTCGCGCTGGACGCGGTCTGCAAGCCTGGCGCCATCCTGGCCTCCAACACCAGCAGCATCTCCATCACCAAGCTGGCGGCCATCACCAAGCGCCCGGAAGCCTTCATCGGCATGCACTTCATGAACCCCGTGCCGGTCATGCAGCTCATCGAGGTGATCCGCGGCCTGGCCACGGGCGATGCCACCTTCGAGGCCGTGATGGCGCTTTCGAAGCAGCTGGGCAAGACCCCCATCCCCTGCAACGACTTCCCCGGCTTCGTCAGCAACCGAGTGCTGCTGCCCATGATCAACGAGGCCATCTACGCCCTCTTCGAAGGCGTGGCCACCGTGGAGAGCATCGACGGGATCATGAAGCTGGGCATGAACCATCCCATGGGCCCCCTCACCCTGGCGGATTTCATCGGCCTGGACACCTGTCTCTCCATCCTGAACGTGCTCCACGAGGGCCTCGGCGATCCCAAGTACCGCCCCTGCCCCCTGCTCATCAAGTACGTGGACGCGGGCTGGCTCGGCAAGAAGAGCGGCCG
>JBBRZL010000151.1:0-8680 GCA_038236735.1 Holophagales bacterium
CTGGCCCAGCCAGGCCTTGCGGGTGGTGGTGTCCAGGGTGGCGAAGAGCAGATCCCGGGGCTCGCCTTCCCCGGTCAGCGCCTTCAGCAGACTGGTCTTCCCTGCGTTGGTGTAGCCCACCAGGGCCACCCTCGGCAGCCCCTTGGGCCGGCCCTGGCGCTGGGTCTCCCGCACCTGCTCCAGGTGGGTCAGCTCCCGCTTGAGCTGGCTGATGCGGGTGCGGATCATGCGCCGGTCCACCTCGATCTGAGTCTCGCCGGGCCCACCGCGCAGGCCCACGCCGCCGCCCTGGCGCTCCAGGTGCGTCCAGGCGCCCTTCAGCCGGGGGAGCTCGTACTCGCAGCGGGCCAGTTCCACCTGGGCCTTGGCTTCCCGGGTCTGGGCCCGCTGCTCGAAGATGCCGAGGATGAGGCCCGTGCGGTCCAGGCAAATGAGGCCCGTGAGCTTCTCAATGGCGTTCACCTGGCTGCCGCTCAGCTCGTCGTCACAGATGAGGTGGCGCGCGCCCTGCCGGACGGCTTCCGCAGCCAGGGCCTCCAGCTGGCCCGGGCCGTAGAAGGTCTTGGGGGCGATCAGGGGGCGCTTCAGGACGCGCCGCGTCAAAACCTCGAAACCGCAGCTGCGGGCCAGTTCGGCCAGTTCCAGAAGATGGTCCTGAATGGGCTCCTCCCGGTCATGGGGCCCCTGACGGGCGATGAGCAGGCAGCAGAGGGGGGTTTCTTCCATAAGGCAAAGCTGCCTACTCTGGGAGCAATAATCAAGCCCTTGGCACCCTGGACGATGGAGAGAGGGCAGGAGAGCTTTGCAATGGCCATGTTCGGGAAAAAGAAATCCCAGCCGTCGGAGGGATCTGATCTGGTCCTGGCCTACCTCGAGGAAATTCAACGCGTGCGGGGCACCCTCACACTGCTGGATGCCAACGGACGGGGCGTACAGGCCACGCTGACCTCCGTGTCCGAGGAGCGCGTCGGCCTGAACCTGCAGGGGCCCCTGCTGGCCGAGAAGGGCGCCGCCGCGAGCCTGGTCTTCCTCCTGGATGGCCTGCGCTTCAAGGCCACCACCAAGCTCCTGGAATTGAAGGCGGGCTCCGCTGCGGTGGAACTCCCCAGCTCGATCAGCCTGGCCGAACGCCGCAAGAAGCCCCGGGCCCGCCTGAATGCGCGGGAAGGCGCGACTGCCATTGCCCTCACGGGCCTGTTCGACGGCGTGGGCATCAATGGGAGCGTCGAGAACATCTCCGAAACGGGGGTCTGCATCCGGGTGGACAAGGCCATGGAGGTCAAGACCCAGCGGAAGATGCACATGGGCGTGAGCCTCATGCCCGTGGGCCAGCCCCTGATGCTGGTGAAGCTCTCCAAGTTGCCCAAGTGCCCCACCCTGGAGCTGGAAGGCACCGTGGCCTACCTGGACGCCAGCCCTGGCCTCCTCCTGGGCATCGCCTTCGAGCGCGGGAAGGAAGCCCTCCTGGCTCCTGTGCGATCCTTGGTGGCCAGTCGCACCACAGCGATCCCCACTGCCGTGCCCCCCAAGGCCCGTCGCCAGCCCGAGGTCGAACGGGAGGAGGCGGCACCTGTGCAGCGAGCGGTCACGACGAAGGGGTCTGTGGAGGCCCCCGTGGCCGCCCCCCTGGTGACCGACCCACCGGCGGCGCCGTCGCTACCACCGGCACCGACCGAGCCGATCGAATCTGTTGCGGCGCCAGTGCCTGAAGCCGTCACCCCAGTGGATGACCGGTCCCAGGCTTTCCTCCGCATGAAGAAGCGGACCCGCGCCATCCTCCTGGCCATGCCCGTCGGGCCGGACCGCGACGCCATGGCACGCTGTCTCACGGAGGACGGCTATGGCCGGGTCCTTTATGCCGATACGCTGACCGCCCTCCTTGAGCATGTCGATCGGCCAGGCATCCACCTCATTCTCGTGGATGACGGCGTGGCCGAGCTCCAGGGGCTCGCCCTGGCCTCCTTGCTCCGCCACCGCCTGGAGGATGAGATGCCGCCGGTCCTCCTGGCCGAGACCTCCGTGGATGCCGAGCTGGTCCTGGGGGCCCGGGAGACGGGCGTGGCCCAGATCCTGGTCAAGCCCTACGATCTGGATGGGGATTTCCTGCGCATGCTCGAGGCGCATCTGGGCATCGGCTAGGGCTACTCTGGTTTCATGCCCTTGTTCGAACGCACCATCGCTGACCGCTACCTGAAGACCCACCGCAAGGGTGCCTTTGTGCGCATCATGGTGCGCTTCGCCCGGGGCGGCACGGCCCTGGGTGTCTTCGCCATGGTGGTCGTGCTGGCCCTGATGAGTGGCTTCCGCGAAGAAATCCAGGCCACGCTGTTCAGCGCCACGGCCCACTTCACGGTGTTCCACCTGGCTGGCGACATCCAGGACACCGAGGGCACTCTCAAGGCGATCCGCGCCGTGCCCGGGGTGCAGGCCGCCTCCCCCATTCGCATGGAAAAGGGCCTGCTGCGCCGCCCTGACAGCGAAATGCCGCCCGAAGCAGTACTGGTGAAGGCCGTGGATCCCGCCACAGCCCATGGCACCTCCAGCATCTTCGATTCCATGCAGCCCATTCCCATCGAGCAGCTGAAGGAAGGTGAGATCATCCTGGGCCATGAACTGGCCCAGAAGCTGGGCCTGCGGGTGGGCGACACCGTGGCCTTGGCCTTCTTCCGCCTGGAGCTGGGCTTGGGTGGTCAGCAGCCCAAAATGGCCGCTTTCCGCGTGGCCGGCACCTTCCGTACCCACAGTGCCGAGTACGACAAAGGCTGGACCTTCATCCACCTGGGCGACGCCATGCGCATCGCCCGGTCCGAGGGCCGCGCCGAGATGATCGAGGTGCGCGCCCGTAGCATCGACGCCATCGCCGAGGTGAAACCGCGGGTGCTGGAGGCCCTGGGGCCCGCCTACCAGGCCACGGATCTCCGGGATTCCAACAAGGCCCTCTTCGCGGCCCTCACGGTGGAGAAGTGGATCTTCACCGCCGCCCTCAGCCTCATCGTGCTGGTGGCCGCGTTCAATATCGTGGCCTCCCTGGTGCTGCTGGTGACCGAGAAGCGCCGGGACTTGGGCGTGCTGCTGGCTTTGGGGGCCACGCCGCGGCAGATCCAACGGCTCTTTGAGCTGCAGGGCCTGCGCATCGGCGCCGTGGGCACGGCCTGGGGCCTGGGCACCAGCGTGCCACTCTGCTACCTCCTCGACCGCTACAAGCTGCTGAAACTGCCCGCCGCCGCCTACGACTTCATCACCTACATGCCCTTTCGCATCAAGCTGCTGGACATCGTGCTGGTGGCCGCCTTCCCCCTGCTGGTGTCCTGGCTGGCCGCGCGCTACCCCGCGAAGAAGGCCGCAAGCCTGGATCCTGTTGACGCGCTGAGGGCGGAATGATCGGCCAACCCCTTTCCATCACCGATCTGCACAAGACCTATCCCGGCAATGCCCATCCGGTGTTCGATGGCTTCTCACTCGACGTCGAGGCTGGCACCCTCTGCGCCATCGTGGGTGTCTCCGGCGTGGGCAAGACCACCCTGCTGAACTGCGTTGCGGGCCTGGACCACTGGGAGGCCGGCCACATTTCGGTGGGCGGAGATCCCGTGCCCACGGGCGCCGAGGCCCGGGCCCTCTACCGCCGCCGCCACGTGGGCCTGGCCTTCCAGCAACCGCACCTGCTGCCCGAGTTTACCGTGCGGGAGAACCTGCGCATGCCGCGGCTCATCGAAGGCGAGGTCTCTTCCGAAACTGAAGTCTGGATTGGCCAGCTGCTGTCCACTGTAGGCCTGGGCCAGCTCGGCGAGCGACTGCCTGGGCAGCTCTCTGGCGGCGAGGCTGCGCGGGTGGGGCTCGTGCGGGCCCTGGTGCGCAAGCCCGCCCTGTGGCTGCTGGACGAGCCCACCGGCAACCTGGACCCCGCCACGGCAGAAGAAGTCTTCGGCTTCCTGCTCAGCCTCCACGCCGACCTGCGCCCCACGACCCTGCTGGTCACCCACAATCCCAGCCTCGCCGAGCGGTGCATGCGGACCGTGCGACTGGGGTGAGCCACCCTCAGATCCGAGGGCTACCCTCGAACGGCCTCTAGGAACCGCCCCACCGCCTCCAGGAAGCCAAGCCCCCACTCATGGCCGCCCTTGAAGCTGACAACCTCTGGTTTGAGGCTCCGCCCCTCAAGGACGGTGAGGTCCTTCGCAAGTTGCGGGGCCGTGTAGAGGCTATCCCGCTCGCCTCGCCCTAGCAGCGTCGGTGGCAGGTCGAGACCGGGCGCTTCGGCCACATCCCCGGGCAGGTCGCCGCCGAGGATGACGAGGCCCTGGCAGGGGCCACCGAAGGCCGCGGCGCGCCAGGCCATGGCGGCGCCCTGGGAGAAGCCCGCGAACACGAGCGGGCCGTCCCCGTGATCGGCCCGCAGCTCGGCCAGCACCCGCGCCACGTAGGTCAGGTTGTCGCTGATGGCCTGCTCCCGGTCCAGGCTCGTCATCCAGGAGCCCACCACCTCCTGGGTTTTGGCGCTGTAGAAGCGATGCAGGGCCTGCACAGCCACCAGGGTCCAGCTCGCCGCCCCAGGAATGCGGCGCAACTCCTCCAGCAGATGCTCGGCATTCTGGGCGTAGCCATGGAAGCCCACCAACAGCGGGGGGCCGCCCCTTGAAACCCTGGTCGCAGGCTCTACCAGGTAACGGCCCAGGGTGGCGGTGCTGAGGGTGCGGATCTCGGTCATGGGCGCTTATTCTGGCACGCGGCAAAACCAGGGAAAGCAGGGAACTGCATTCAGCTGGTGATGAACAGCAATTCACGATGATCTGGGTCGTCCGCCTTCAGCATGGGCTCCACCCAGGGTCACCGCCGGAAGCCGCCGAAGGCGGGCCCATGCAGGAACTGCGCTGGTCTAATCACCGTCATCACCGTGAATCACCGGCCAAATGGTTTTTCACTTTCATCCCGCTCTGTTTCCGTTCGCAGTAGATCGGCCGTGCGGCGGGTCAGTCCATGCGACCGGGGGGGATGCCCTGCGCCCGCCGATCTTCCAGCAGCTCAGCCAGGATCACCGCCGCCGCGGCTGCATCCAGCATGGCCTTCCGCTGCTCGGGCTTGATGCCCCGCTCGCGCAGGAGGCGCTCAGCCTCGGCGCTGCTGAGGTGCTCGTTCACGAGGCGCAGGGGCAGGCCCGTGCGGGCGGCGAGGGCCTCGCCAAAGGCGCGGGCCGCGGGGGCCGTGGCGCTTTCGGCGCCGTCCTTGTGGCGCGGCAGGCCCACCGCCAGGGCCTGGACGCCTTCGTCGCGGCAGAGGCGGGCCAGCCGGTCGAGGGTGCGTGCTGCTTCCTGGGGCCACACTTCAAAGGGCGAGGCCAGGATCTCCAGCTCGTCCGAAAAGGCGAGGCCGATCTTCTTCGTGCCATGATCGATGGAAAGCCAGCGCATCCAATCAGCCTAGCGGAACCACTTTGCACGGGGGCGGCATGGAGTGGGATTACATCATCATCGGCTCGGGCTTCGGCGGCAGCGTGAGCGCCCTGCGCCTGGTGGAAAAGGGTTACCGGGTGCTGGTGCTGGAGAAGGGCCGCCGGCTGCGGGCCGGGGACTTCCCCAAGTCCAACTGGAACCTGAAGCGCTTCTTCTGGCTGCCCAAGGTGGGCTTCCGCGGCCTCTTCAAGATGACCTTCCTGGGCCACGTCACGGCGCTGTCGGGCGTGGGGGTGGGCGGCGGCTCCCTGGTCTACGCCAACACGCTGCCCGTACCCAAGGATCCCTTTTTCGCGGCCCCCTCCTGGAGCCACCTCGCGGACTGGAAGGCGGAGCTGGCCGGCCCCTACCAGACCGTGCTGCGGATGCTGGGCGCCACGCGGAATCCCAGCCTCACCTATCCCGATGAAGTGTTGCGCGAGGTGGGCCAGGAGATCGGCCGGGGCGAGGCCTTCGAGCAGACCCAGGTCGCGGTCTATTTCGGCAAGACCGGCGAGACAGTGCCGGATCCCTTCTTCGGTGGGGAAGGCCCCGAGCGCACGGGCTGCACCCTCTGCGGGGGGTGCATGCTGGGCTGCAACCACGGCGCCAAGAACACCCTGGACCGCAACTACCTCTACCTCGCCGAAAAGCGCGGCCTGCTCATCCAGGCTGACACCGAGGTGACCTGGGTGAAGCCGCTGCCCACCGGCGGCTACGAGGTCGAGGCCCGGCAGGGCACCTGGGCCATCCCGGCGCTGAACCACCGGCAGACCTACCAGGCGAAGCAGATCATCTTCGCCGGCGGCGTGCTGGGCACCGTGCCCCTGCTGCTGAAGCTCAAGGCCCATGCGGCGGGGTTGCCGAACCTCTCGAACCGGGTTGGCGACTTCATCCGCACCAACTCGGAAGTGCTGCTGGGCATCGTCACCCGGCGCCGCGACCGGGACCTGTCCCAGGGCATCGCCATCGGCAGCATCCTGCACACGGACGAGCACTCCCACCTGGAGCCGGTGCGCTATCCCGCCGGGGCGGGCTTCTTCCGCACCCTCATGCTGCCCGCGGCCCCCGGCGACACGCTGACTCAGCGCACCGTCAATGCCCTGGGGCGGGTGCTGCGCCATCCCATCCAGACCCTGCGCTGCTACCTGGTGCCGGACTGGGCAAAGTTCACCATGATCCTGCTCTACATGCAGACCGTGGATGGGCACATCCGCATGCGCCTGGGCCGGGGCCTTCGCACGGGCTTCCGGCGCGGCGCCGTCACCGAGCGGGGCGACGGCCCCCCGGCCAAGGCCTGGACGGCGGAAGCCAGCGACCTCGGCGACCGGGTGGCCCGCCACCTGGACGGCTACCCCACCAGCCTGCTCACAGAGACCCTCCTGGGCATCCCCACCACGGCCCACATCCTGGGCGGCGCGCCCATGGGCGATTCCGCAGAGACGGGGGCCATCGACCACCGCCACCGCCTCTTCGGCTACGAGGGACTCTACGTCATCGACGGCGCCGCCATGTCCGCCAATCCCGGCGTGAACCCCTCCCTCACCATCGCCGCGCTCGCGGAACGGGCCATGAGGTTCATCCCCCCCAAGGGGGCGGCGGAACAGCTGTCCACCTGAGGGATGTCCGTGTACTGCACCATCTCCTTTACCACCGCCCTGGGCCGCATCCACCTGGCCTGGACGGCGGAGGGCATCTGTGGGCTGCGCTTCAGCGAGGGCCTTGATCGAGAGGAAGCGACGAAGGCCCCGGCCTGGGTGCTGGAGACCATCCGCAACCTGATGGCCCACCTCGCCGGCCAGTGCCGGGACCTCACTGGCACCCCCGTGGACCTGTCCGCCCTCACGCCCTTCCAGCGCCAGGTGGCCGACCTCCTGCGTGCCACCCGTCCCGGCCAGACCATCAGCTACGGTGAAGTCGCGCTGCTGGCCGGAAAGCCCGGCGCCGCCCGGGCCGTGGGCCAGGCTGTAAAGGCCAATCCCATCCTCGTTCTGGTGCCCTGCCACCGCGTGGTGGCCGCGCAGGGCCCCGGCGGCTGGAGCGCCTTCGGCACACCAGAGCGGAAAGCCGCTTTACTGGAACTGGAGACCCTCACAGCCGGTTGATGTCGGCCGTTTCCAGCAGCAGCTTCATCCGACACCGCTCCAGTCCATACTGGACCCGATGACGCACCCGCTCCCGGATGACCTGCTGAAGCTCCCGCACCGCCGGGACGTGCCCTTTGCGCGTCTCACCACCCTGGGCGTGGGGGGGCTCTGCCGCTGGCTCTTCGAGCCGACGACGGAAGCCGAGGCCCAGACCTTCGTCCGCGCCTGCGCCCGGGAGGGCCTGCCCTGGCGGGTGCTGGGCGGTGGTTCGAACCTGGTGGTCCTCGGCGACCTGGAGCTGCCGGTGCTGCGGCTGGCCCTGCCGAAGGAGATCCAGCGCAAAGGGAATCAACTCACGACCCCGGCCAGCCACGGCCACATCGCCCTGGCCGAAGCCGCAGCTTCCATGGGCCTTTCGGGCTTGGAATTCGCCAGCGGCATTCCCGGCTCCCTGGGCGGCGCCATCCGCATGAACGCTGGTGCCTATGGCCGGGAATGGGTGGACGTGCTCACCCGCTATCGCTTCCTGACACCCGAGGGCGAGCTGGTGGAGAAGGTGCCGGAACCCGGCGAGTTCAGCTACCGCTGGAGCTTTCTCACGGGCGGCCGGGTGGTGCTCTCAGCCACGGCGGAACTGGTGGAAGGCGATGCCGTGAAGATTCGCGCCCAGGTGGCAGAGTACCGCGAAAAGCGCGGCACCAGCCAACCACTATCCAAGCGGAACGCCGGTTGCATCTTCAAGAACCCACCGGGCCAGAGCGCCGGTCGTCTCATCGACCAGGCGGGCCTCAAGGGCCTGCGAGTGGGCGATGCCGAAGTGAGCCCCGAACACGCCAACTTCCTGGTGAATCACGGCAAGGCCACCGCCGCCGAGTTCGCCGAGCTGATGGAGCAGGTCAGGACCAAGGTGCTGGCAGCCTCTGGCGTGGCGCTGGAACCGGAAGTGGAAATCTGGCGCGAGTAGACTGGTTCCATGTCCATGCTCCCCCGAACACGCATCCAGCGTCCTTGGCTCCCCTGGGCCCGGGCGGGCCTCACCCTGGCGGTCATCGGCGGCGCGGGCTGGGGGCTCATGGAACTGGGCACCCGCTACCTGGGCCTCCAGAAACTCGTCATCGAGCAGGTGAATGTGAGTGGCTGCCGGGGCGAGCGCCAGGCGGAGATCCA
>JBBRZL010000152.1:0-8656 GCA_038236735.1 Holophagales bacterium
CCGGGGAAACGGTTGGCGAGCGGGCGGGACAGGCCACCCTCCGGCACAAGGGCAAACATGACGAACTGGGGTCTGGGACGAAGGAGGCCCCGCTGGCAGCCCTGGAACTGCTCATGTTCCTGCATGGCATGCCGCTCTTCGCTCAACTGGAGCCCGATGATCTGGAGACGCTGGCGGCCGCCTCTCGGGAGCGCCGATTCGGTCCCGACGAATCCCTCTGCCGCCAGGGAGAGCGGTCCGACGAGGTCTTCCTCATTCTGCGTGGGCGCGCGCGTACCTGGGTGCTGGATGCCGACGGCCAACCCCGATCCCTGGGGGATTCGGGCGAGGGGACCTGCATCGGCGAAATGGCAGTACTGGATCCGGCCCCCCGGGCCGCCACCGTGACCGCCCTGCGCGACGTGCTGACCCTCGTCCTGGGCGGCAGGGTGTTCCGGGATGTGCTCCACGACCGCCCAGCCGTGGCCGAGGGCGTGTTGAAGGTGCTGACTCAGCGCCTGCGATCCGTGATCCAGGGGACGAAAGCCCTCTGATCCGCCCGTCTACTTGGTCAGACTTGCCACGATCCGTTCACGCAGGGCTTCCGGCACCAGGTCGGCCAGGTTGCCGCCCATCGAGCCGATCTCGCGGACGAGGCGGCTGCTCACGGCGCTGTATTTCTCCTTCGGCATGAGGAAGACGGTCTCGAGGTCCGGGGCCAGTTTGCGGTTCATGAGGGCCATCTGGAACTCATACTCGAAATCACTGAAGGCGCGCACGCCACGCACGATGAACTGGGCACCCCGGGACTTGGCGAAATCCACCAGGAGGCCGTGGAAGCTGACGATCTCGATGCCCGGCCGGTCGCCCACCAGCTCCCGCAGCATGGCCACGCGGTCTTCCACGGTGAAGGCAGGCGTCTTGGAGGGATTGTGCAGGACCGCCACCACGAGATGGTCCACCAGTTTCTCGGCCCGCTGGATGATGTCCCAGTGGCCGAGGGTCACGGGATCAAATGAGCCTGGATAGATGGCCGTCCGCACAGGTGCTCCGGGAAAGGACCTTAGCCTAGCGCATTGGGCCAGCTGCGGGTGTCATAGTGTGTCCGGTTGCGAGTACAGTGTTCGCATGCGCAACATCCTGAGCGTCGGCCTTCTCTTCGGCGGGGAATCCCCCGAGCACGAAGTCTCCATCGTCACGGCCCGGGCCATCGCGGAACACCTGGACGTCTCGCGCTTCACCGTGCGGCCCATGGGCATTGCTCGCAATGGGGTCTGGGTGGTACTGGGGAATCCCTTCGAGCGGCTGGCGGCGGGCGAGTCGCCAGAGCGTGGCGAGCATCCCTTCCTGCCCCTGGAGAAAGGTGCCGAGGCGACGCCACTCCCGGATTTGTTCTTCAATGCCCTGCACGGCGCGGGCGGGGAGGATGGCCAGATCCAGGGCTACTTGGAACTGTTGCACCGTCCCTACACCGGCGCCGGACTGTTGGCCATGGCGGCCGGCATGGATAAGTGGATCACCAAGCGTCTGTGGGAGTCGGAAGGGTTGCCCGTCGTTCCCTACGTGGGGCTCACCGAGGAACGCTGGCTGCGTGAACGCCAGGTCTGCCTCGCAGAATGCGGCCAGCTGGGCCTGCCCCTCTTCGTGAAGCCCGCCAACCTGGGCAGCAGCATCGGCGTGGAGAAGGTCAAGCTCGTCGGCGACCTGGCCGCAGCCCTGGAGCGGGCCTTCACCTTCGACCGGCGGGTCCTGGTGGAACAGGGTCTCGACATCCGGGAGATCGAGGTGGCCGTGCTCGGTGGCGACGAGCCGCTGGTTTCGCAACCAGGCGAGGTGATCGTGGCCGACGAGTTCTACACCTTTGAGGACAAGTACCTCCATGGAAGGAGCCGCACCGAGATCCCAGCCCAGATCCCGGAGGAACTGGCCGACCTGGTCCGCAAACTGGCGGCCAAGGCCTTTGCCGCGTCGGATGGCTATGGCATGGCCCGGGTGGATTTCTTCCTGGAGCGGGCGACCGGACGCGTGTTCCTCAACGAGCTGAACTTCATCCCCGGGTTTACCAGCATTTCCATGTACCCCAAGATGATGGCCGCCAGCGGGGTGCCCTACGCCGAGCTGCTGACCCGGCTCGTGGACCTGGCCCTGGCCCGGCACGCCCAGACTGCAGCCAAGCAGAAGGGCTTCCAGTCGGGCAGCAACTGGTTCCAGGCCAAGGAAGTCTGAGAAAATTCGTCAAGTCCGCTTCCGGGGCTGCCGATAAATCCCCATGGACGTTTTTGGGATGGCACTTTCCGGTCTTCGCGCTTCCAGCGCGGGGCTGGCCGTGCAGGCCAACAACGTGGCCAATCAGTTGTCCGACGGGTACAAGGCCAAGCGCGTCGACCTGGTGGCTGAAGCCTCGGGGGGGGTTCGGGTGTCGGGCGTCTCAGACGTCAAAACCCCAGCCGGCCCCGCGCCATCGTACGTGGATCTGGCCACCGAGACCGTCCAGGGCATGGGCTTCGACATCATGTACCGGGCCAACCTGAAGGTCCTCAAGACCGCCGATGAACTCACCAGGGCCACCCTGGATCTCAAGGCTTGAGCTGATTGGTGAGCCCAGGATAGCTGTCAGCAAGGGATCGGTTTGCCCGTACACTGTCCTGATGCATGCCCGCACCTGGCTCTCGCTTCTGTCGCTGCCCCTGGTGGCCGCCTTCACCTTGCCGGTGGTCCAGCAGGGCAATGCACCCAAACCTGCGGCGAAACCGGGCGTCAAGGCGCCCCAGGATCCGCTGGCCGGCATGGCGGACATCCAGGACGTGCTCTCTCTGGTGCAGCAGAACTATGTGGATGCCCCCGACATGGAGAAGGTCGTCTCCGGCGGCATCCAGGCGGTGCTGGAGCGGGCGCATCCGTTGAACGCCTACCTGTCCGCGGAGGACCTGCGGCTGCCGGATCCCGGCCCTGCCGAGGCGGGCTTAGTGGTCGTCAAGCGGCAGATCTACGCCTCGGTGCTGGCGGTGACCCCTGGTGGGCCCGCGGCCAAGGCCGGGATCCAGGCCGGCGACGTGATCCGCAAGGTGGATGGCGATTCCGTGGGCCGTCTTAGCGCCTGGGCCCTGGAACGCAAGCTGCGCGGTCCCGTGGGCACGTCGCTGGATCTCTACCGCTACAACGCCACCCGCGACCTCACCAAGACCACGGTGCAACTGCAACTCATCACACCCGGCGCGATCAGTCTCAAGCAGGGGACCGGGGCGCTCCTGGTCTCGCTGCCCGATCTGAAGGCGGGGCGGGCTGACGAACTGAAGCAGCTCCTGGCCAGTGCGGATCGGCAGCAGACCTTGGTGCTGGATCTCCGGCAGTGTCAGGGGGGCGCCATGACCGAGGCCGCGGCCGCGGCCGGACTGCTGGGCGCGAAGGGATCTTTCGGCACCCTACAGGAAGCCGGTAAGCCGGATCGTGACCTCCCAGTGAGTGGCACTGGAACGCCCTTCACCCGCCTGGCGCTGCTGGTGGGCCGTTCCACCCTGGGGGCCTCGGAAGTCCTGGCCTCCTGCCTCAAGAAAACCGGTGCCAAGACCTTTGGGGAACGCACCCCGGGCCTCGGTGTCGAACGCGCCCGCTTCGCCCTGAAGCAGGGCGGGGCCGTGGAACTGGTGTCCAAGCGCTGGGTGGGTTTGGGCGGCGAGAAACTGGATCGCCAAGGCGTACTGCCCGATCAGGTGCTCAAACTGGTGGATGCGGATGATCCACTGGCCAAGGTGCTGGTCGCCCTGCAGAACCCTGAGCCTGCTAAGGCCGCCGCCCCGACGCTGGCCGGCGCACCCAAACCTGAACCGGGCGCTACGCCTCCCTCGATCAAGAAGCCGCTGCACTGATGGCGAGAGGGAAGGGGAAACACACTTCCAGCCTGGTTCTGCTGGGCTGGGCTCTGCTCATGCTGAGTCTGGGCCTGGGTGCTGGATTGCTGCTGGGCCAGCAGGGTTGCGGCAGGCGCGAGGCGCCCGCGAAGCGCGAAACCCCCAAACCCGAACCCAAGAAGCCTGAGAAGAAATCCACTGAGCCAAAGGCGAAGCCTATCTCTGAGGCTGCCAAGCCTCAGAGCCAGGAACCCGCCAAACCACTCCCCCGCCTTGCCCTCGTGATTGATGATCTGGGCTACATCCAGCCGGAACTAGTGACGCGCCTCTGCAGCCTGCCCATCGCCTTCAGCGTCGCGGTGCTGCCTTACCAGGAATTCACGAAGGAAAGCGCCGAGGTGGCCCACCGCCTGGGCAAGGAGGTGATGCTGCACCTGCCCATGGAGCCCGTCGGCTACCCGGGGCCGGGCCGGGATCCCGGTCCCAATGCCATTCTCTTCAACCTGTCAGAAACCGAAATCCGGCGGCGGGTCCGTCAGGCCCTGGATGAGATCCCCCATCGGGTCGGCGTGAACAACCACATGGGCAGCCGCATCACGCCCGACCGCACGCGCATGGGCTGGGTGCTCCAGGAGATCAAGGCCCGCAAGTTCTTCTTTGTGGACAGCCGCACGGAGAAAGAGAGCGTGGCCTACGAGGTGGCCGGGCAGCTGGGCATTCCGGCCGTGGAGCGCCGGGTCTTCCTGGACGACGACAAAGCCTTCCCGGCCATGGAAAAGCAGTGGGAGCGCGCCCTGAAGCTGGCGGAGAAGGATGGTTCCGTGCTCATCATCGGGCACATCTACCCCGAGACCATAGCGGCACTGGAAAAGCTGGTGCCCCGCAGCAAGGGGCAGGTGCGGTTCGTCACGGCGGGGCAGCTGGTCAAATGAAGGCCGCGGCGCTGGTGATGGTCACGGTCGCGGCGTCCGCCCAGGCGTGGACGGAGACCGAGGTGGCCCGGGCCATGGCTCGTTGCTCCCAGGTGCTCCTCCTGGAGGATTCGGCCTGATAGGCTGATCAGCGTTGGCGGTGCAGCATGGGCATGTTTTCGTTTTTGGCGGTCGGCGTCGGCGCGGCAGTGGGGGCGTGGCTCCGGTGGGGCCTTGGGCTCTGGCTGAACACGACTTTCCCCACCCTCCCCATGGGCACCCTGGCCTCGAATCTCCTCGGCGGCTACCTCGTCGGGTTGGCTGTGGCCTTCTTCGCCCATCATCCCGGCCTATCGCCAGACATGCGCCTCTTCGTGATCACGGGCTTCCTCGGGGGACTGACCACCTTCTCCACTTTCTCGGCGGAAGCCGTGGCACTGGTAAGCCGGAGTGAATACGGGTGGGCCTTCGCCCATGTGTCTGCGCATCTCGCCGGGTCACTGGTCCTGACCCTGCTTGGCATGGTGACGGTCAAGGCGATTCTGAAGGGCTGACCCAGGAGGGACGCATGAAGGGGGTGAATCTCAGGTTCTACGTACAGGAAGACAAGAAGCTGCACCATGTCCTGGCCTATGAGTGGCTGCTGGAACAGGCCCGGCGGCTGGAGCTCAACGGCGGTTCCGTCTTCAAGGCCATGGCGGGATTCGGGCGTCACGGGCTGCTGGAGGACCACTTTTTCGAGCTGTCGGGCCACCTGCCCGTGGTGGTGGAATTCTTCGCGTCGGAGGAAGAGGCCGACCGTTTCCTGGCCTTCATCCAGGCGGAAGAGGCCACCCTCTTCTACACGAAGATGCCGGCGGAGTTCGGCTGGATCAAGGGGCCGAAGACCTAGCTTGTCGAGCCAGCCTCAGTGCCCGCAACCACAGCCACCCGTAAAGGCCGCGCTTCGGGCCGCCCTGACCATGCCCAGTCCTTCCCGGCCGATGAGCAGGGCCAGGCCCAGCGCCGCGGCCGCATCCACCCACCAGAGCTTGGGGAAGAGCAGGAACAGCAGGCTGCCCCCGCCGAGCACCGCCGAAAGCTGGAGGCAGGCGAGGCTGCAGGCGGCGTCGGCGGCCAAGGTGGCGCTGTCCAGGGCCCTGGCGACCCGGAGTTTCGCCCGCCACAGGAAGGCCATGCAGGCCAGAGACAGGATCGAGATGATCAGGCCCGGGGTGGTGGTGGGCGGATGGCGCTGGGCGGTGAGCTGGAGGATGGCGCCCCCGCCAATGCCGGCCGCCAGAAAGAGGAAGAGCCTGCCGATGGCCAGGGTAGCCTTCCGCTCCCGCTGGAGGTTGCCGTGGTCCAGGAGCTGCCAGAGCACCAGCAGGGCTGAGGCCACCTCGATGAAGCTGTCGGCGCCGAAGCCGAACAGGGCGATGGACTCGTCCGACCAGCCGAAGGCCATGGACACCAGGCCCTCGATCAGGTTGTAGGCGATGGTCAGGCCGGCGAGCCAGAGGGCCCGGCGGCGCCACTGGGCCTGGTTCACGGGTGCGGTTCGCGTACTTTGCGGGCCTTCACCAGCACCAGGGTGGAGCCTGTGGGCGTGCGCTCCATGTGAACCTCGTCCATCACCTGGCGCATGAAGTAGACGCCCCGACCCCCAGGCTTCAACAGGTTCTCCGGCAGGTTCGGATCCGGCAGGCTCTCCAGGTCCACGCCAGGGCCGCGATCCTCGATGCGGATCTCGAAGCGGTCTGCCTTCGGCGTGAAGGTCACCTTCACAGGCTTGTCCTTCTCCAACTTGTTGCCATGGCGCATGGCGTTGGCGATGCCCTCCTGGATCGCCAGCCAGAGGCGCTCACCATCCTCCTGGGTGAAGCTGAGGTGCTTGAGGAACTCGGCCCCCACCACCTGGATCAGGTCGATGAATCGCAGATCTGTGTTGCACGTGAGCACGACGGGCAGCAGCGCGGGGTGGGCCATGGACGGGGAATCCCTTTCAGAGACCTGAAGAACCAAGCCCAAGGTACCTGGAATCCCGGGTCCCGGGCCAGTGGTTTTAGCGGGCCCGGTCGGGATCTCAGGATCCTGGTGCAGCGGCCCTGGGAGGGGAGGACGGCGCCAGGACCTGGACAGTGGCGGGACCCTGGGACCGACCTGAGGGACCCACGACGGTGATCTTGCGCAGCGTCGTCCGGGCCGTCGGCGAAACGAAGATGCGGACCACAGCCTGGCCTGGTGCGGGAAAGTGCGGGGGTGCCACGACGGCTATGCCGCGGCCGAAGTAGAGCCGAACGCCCTTGGTCAGCCTCCTGCCCGTGAGGTGGAGTTCCACTTCCTGTCCTGGCGTGAGGGTCGCCGGGGATACGGAATCCACGCGGGGCGACTCCTGGGACTCCATCCGCACGAAATAGCGGATGCGCGGCACCTGGAAGGTCACCTGGGGGGACAGGATCCGAAGGCTCACGATGTGTTCTCCTGGATTCGTGGTGGGCAATGGGATCAACCTGCGGGTATCGAAGACCACCGTATTGGCGAAGGCCAACTGTTCCGTGAAGATGCCGATGGGAATGCCGTCCAGAGTCCACTGGGCCTGGAAGAGGCCCGTGCCTTCGAACTTGAGGTCCGCGTAGGCGATGAGTGGCAGGAAGTCCCGGTCCACGGATTGGTCCGTACGCCCGTCCTCCCACCTCAGCCGCAGCGAGGTAACACTGAAGGGGGCGGCGGGTCCGGTAGGGTACGTCACGTGCAGCTGGAGAAAAGTGGTGGTGGGGGTCTGGGAGCCGATGGGCACGTAGGTGGCCCGCACGGGGAAGAGGCCGTTAGCGCGATAGGTGTGGGCGGTGACCACGCCACCGGCCTGGGCTTGCCCGTCCCCAAAGTCCCAGTCCACCAGGCCGGTGCTCACCCCGGTGAGCGTGAAGGTGACCACGGTGTCCTTCGCGGGCACAGCGGGCGTGGCGATGATGATGCCTGCAGCCTGCAGGGCCAGGGTCCCGAGGAGGAGGAAGGCACACAGGATGATTCGCATGATCCCTCCTTCAGAATGAGACGTTGAGGAGGAGGGAGACCCGGTTGTCGTTGGCGGGTCCGCCGGAGAGGGAAGGGAAGTGGGTGTAGCCGGCCTTGAGGCCGACTCCCGCCCGGGCTTTGCCCCGGAGCCAGGCATCCAGGAGGAGGCGCAGGGTCCCTTCGCCATTGACAGTGGTGAGGGTGTCGCCGGTGGGCAGCGCGGAGCGGGAAGCGCCGCCCGTCAAGACGATGACCAGCTGGTTGGGGACCAGATTCAGTTCAGCGTTGAGAAAGGCATTGGCGACCGTCGTGGTCTGATCATCGGGCTCGCTGAGGGTGCGGGACCAGCTCAGGTTGGGCGAGAGGCGGCACCACTGGCCGATCCCCACGCTGCCGCCGAAGGAAAGCGTGGTGGTGCTGCCCGCGACGCCCGTGCCATCCGAGGAGGCCAGCCGGTCGTACTGGACATTGAAGGAGAGGCTGGTGAGGGGCGGCAACTGCAGGTCGAGGCCGGTGACGAGCCCCGAGCGCGTGCTGTTGCTGAAGGGGATGAGCGGGTCCGCGACCACGTCGGCTTCCTGCCTGGCCTGGCGGAGGCCCACACGCCAGGCCAGCTTAGGGTTCAGGACGAAGCGGGCGTCCAGGCCCAGAGTCTGGTTCCAGGCCTGGCTGAGCCCGACCTGGCCGGTGGGATTGGTGCGCTCATCGGAGAGCACGGCGCTGAGGCTCCACTTGGGTTGGTTCCAAGCCACACTGCCATCCAGCAGGCGGCGGTCGCCCACGAAGTAGGCCACCCCCACCGTGCCGAAGGCCCGGCCGACATCGTGGTAGCCAAGGTGGGCGCTGAAGGCGCCCTCGTTCCACAGGCCCGACAGCCGCCAGGCCTGGTCGCTGTCCTTGGGTTGCGCCAGCTGGGTGTCC
>JBBRZL010000153.1:0-8455 GCA_038236735.1 Holophagales bacterium
ATCGAGGTAGGGAATCTCCGCCGGAATGGAATCGAGGGTCGTCCTGAAGACCGCAGGCAGCGAGAGCAGCGGAAGGTGGAAGTCGAAGGGCGGGACTGGCGCACCGTGGGGAATCACTTCGTCCACGCCCGGACAGGTGGCCACCAAGTCCGCAAGGGGCACCTGGGCTGCCAACAGCACCCTGCCCCCGAGGGCCTTCGCCTGTTTCGCATACCGCACAAACATTAGAGTGTCGCCGAGCCCCTGCTCGAAGTGGAGCAGCAGGGTCTGGTTGGGGAAGGGTTGGCCTTCCCAGCGGGGTGGTGAGAAATGGCGCTCCGGGATGATCAGGCCAGGCAGCAGCAACCGGGCCTCGTACTGGTCCCAACCCGTGGGCATGTCGCCCAGGCGGAGGCTCACGAGGCTGCGATTCCAGGCCATGTTCTCCGGAGGAATCCCAAGCTCCGCCTGCTCTTCCACGGCCTGGCGCATACTGGACCAGTCACTTTGCAGGACGAATAGTTGGTTGAGCAGCAGATGAGCCATTCGGTTTCCCGGGCTGCGGCCAAGCACCGTGTTCAGGATGCTTCTCGCCTTTCTGGAGTCTCCCTGTCCGATCAGTGTGGAGGCAAGCTCGAGGAGGGCCTCGTCGGAGCGGGGGTCACTCCCTTTCTCGCTTCGCCTGCCTGATTGGGAGCACTTCATCGATGTCCTAGGGTTTTTTCCGGCACTCGTTCCCAGCGGCTGCAATTCGGCTGTGGCCCCTTCTGCGATCGGCGGTCCATGCACCAGGAAGGGCCATTCGAATTGCAGTGAGGCGTTCAGCGGTAGAGCGGAGATGAAATCAGAAATTACCAGGACCGAACAGATGGTCTGAAAAGATGCAAGCGTCGAATCAATGTAAATATAATCAAACAATAAACCTACAACACCCTTAAAAAAAAATTCAAGATTCTTCGCTGCAAACCCGAAACAGGAAAGGTCGGGGATACCCCCTACACAACCAGGCAGCACGGATGCTGCCTACCTACATCACGGAGGATGTAATGGTTACTATCCTGGCCAATATCCCTGCTCTGGCCGCCAGCCGTCAGATTGGCGTCACCAAGATCGGCCTCAACACCGCCATCGAACGGCTCACCACCGGTCGGCGCGTCAACCACGCCAGCGACGATTCCGCCGCTCTCACCGCCGGCAACACGGCCATGGCCGCTGCCCGCAATGCTGGCGCCCAGGTCACCAAGGCCAACGCCGACTACTTCGTGGCCCTCGGCACGGATGGTGCGAACGCGCAGAAGACCCAGGACGCCTATCGCATGGCGGAAATGGAAGGCGCCGGCACCACGGGTGATGCGGAATACGCTGCGCTTGGGACAAGTGCTGGTGGCACCACCTCGGCTTTGGCCCTGACCGCGATCGCCGCCAATCAGGTCACCAACGCAGCCGCCATGTCCGCGGCTCTCAGCAAGGCGAACACCCAGGGCATCGCGGCGGAATCCGGTCTCGGTGTGGCTGATGCATGGCTGGGTGCTGATATGGGCGCCGAAATGGCGAACCTGACGAAGTACCAGATCATGATGCAGGCTGGCGTCAGCGCCTTGAGCAGTGCCAACCAGTCCGCGCAGTCGGTTCTCGGCCTCTTCCGGTAAGTAGGTATCTTATGACTTCTGGGGGGGGCGGAGCCAATCTGCCCCCCCCAGCTGTTTGACTCTGGAGAGGAGGTTTGTGATGGTCAATGAGATAGCCGTTTCAGGTGGTAATTCAATCATTGCGACCAGTAGCGCGCCAAGGGCGGCTGCCCCCCGGCAGACCTCCAGCAAAGGCGCATCCGCCCCAATTCAGGAAGCGGGCAGCACGGCAGAGGCAGCGGTGCAGGTCGGCCAGCACCTCCAGCAGGCTCGTCCGGAGCTGAGGCTCCAGGTGGATGGCGGTTCGGGCCGGACCGTCTTCCAGGTGGTTCAGCAGGGCACCGGACAGGTGCTGATGCAGGTGCCGTCGGAGGAGGTCCTGGGCATGTCCCGCCGTCTGCGGGAAGCCGAAGGCTTACCTGGGACCCCGGGTACGCTGGTCGATAAGCAGGGCTAGAGGTTCTGCCTTTCATAGACATCGAGGTGTGCCATGGCGGATTCGACCACGAATTCTCTGAGTGGTGTCAGCAGCGGCATTGATACCAATGCCTTGATCAATGCCATCGTTGCCATGAAGAGTGGCAGCATGAACCGCCTGCAGGCCCAGAAGGACCTGAACGACAAGAAGACCACGGCCCTGCAGGATCTGCGGACCAGCCTCCAGTCCCTCGGCCTCAGCCTCGCCATTCTCTACGACAAGCTCAACAACCGCACTGTCACCAGCACTGATACCAACAACACCAATGTGCTGGCCACGGCCTCGGGGCTGGCGGCTGGCAACTACGATATCAAGGTCAACACCGTGGCCACCAAGGGGCGGATCTCGGCGACCCTGGATGGAGCTGGCCTGGCCACCAACCTGGCGGTCGCCAGCCCAACAGATACCACCATATTCTCAGGAGCCACGGCCCAGTTCGCCATCCAGGGCACAGACGGAAACGTTGCGGTCATCTCCCTCGATGCAGCCTCCAACAACCTGAATGGCTTGCGCGACAAAATCAACGCCCAGACCAACACCGGTGTGACGGCCACCATCGTGAACATGGGGAAGGGCACTGACCGCTATCAACTGGTGCTGACGGCCAAGGAGACTGGGACCGGAACAGGGACCACGCAGGGGAACATCACCATCGCCGATATCACCAACGGGGATGGCAGCACCGCTGTGAACAGCCTCGGCATCTTTGCCGGGACGGTGGATAGTCCCACCGCGCCCACCAGCATCGCCGGCGGACTGACTTCCACCATGTCGGGCGCGGCTGCCACCGATGCGAATTTCACGCTGAATGGCGTGGCGCTCACGCGCACGACCAATGTCGTCAAGGATGCAGCCGAAGGCATGACCTTCAACCTCAAGCAGGGGGGGCAGACCGGGACGACCACCCTGACCGTAACGTCCGACAAGATCGCATCCACCGTTGCCGTGACGGACTTCATTGCCAAGTACAACCAGCTGGTAAAGGACTACAGGACGGCTTCCACAGCCACCAAGAATGCGGACGGCAGCCTCGCCCGAGCGCCTCTTTCGAATGATGCGTCTTCGCGTGCCTTGCTGGCCAGCCTCAAGAGCACACTCTCGGGCCAGTCGGCCGGCATGCCTGGGGATTCGGCTTACAAGTCTCTGGCGAGCCTGGGCATTACCACGCTGGCCGATGGGGGCCTTGTCTTGAATACGGCCACCTTCCAGACGGCCGTGACGAACGACCTGCCTGCCGTCAAGCGCCTCTTCTCCGCCTCGGGGACTTCCACCAGCCAGGCCGTGGCCTTTAAAAGCGCGGGCACCACCTCCTTCATGGGGACGGTGGGCTTTGAGGTCACCCGGAATGTGGGGGACAACACCCTGTGGGGAACCCTGACCAAGTACGATGCCGCCGGAAATCCTCTGGGAAGCCCCAGCGCCCCGATCCAGGTGGGCAGCGATGGGATCCTGGTCGGCAGCGGGGATTTCAGCGGCTTGACCCTCACCGTCACAGGTGCAGGGACCGGTAAGCTGAGCCTGACGCGTGGCGCGGCCCAATCTGCGATCGACCTCCTCTCCGGGTTCACGGGGACCACGGGCACGATCTCCAAGACACTGACTCAGATCGTCAACCAGAACACCAACCTGGCCTCGCAGATTGCTCAGGCCCAGGCACGGCTGAACCAGGTTAAGGAGGCCCTGAAGAGTAAGTTCGCCCAGATGGAGGTCGTCGTCGGCAGAATGAAAGCGGCCGCAGGCTCCCTCAGCGGTCTCTAGTGAAACCGGGGATACTCATGCTCGGAAAGGGGTTCGCCGAAAAGCCTTGCAGGTGAGTCGACCATGAACCTTTACGCCAAGTCTGCTAATACCTACCTGACCCAGCGCATCTTTGGTGCCACGCCTGAACAGCAGGCCGCCCTCATCATGGAGGCCGGACAGCTGCACCTGGGGAAGGCGATCCATGCCCTGACCCAGGACAACCTGCCCGCCGCGATAACAAGCTTCATCCGGGTGTCAGAGGTCATCATGGAAGCGACCCTCCGGCTGAACCACGAGTCTGGGGGCGAGCTTGCCCAGAACCTCCAAAACCTATATGAGTGGTGGACCAAGGAAATCATGGTGGCCAGCAAGGCCAGGGATACGGCCCGTCTGGCGGCAGTGGCCCACGGCATGGGGGAGATTCGACAGGCCTGGGAAAAGCTCCACGAAACAAAGGCGGCCCCCAAGGGAGAGCCCGGTCTCCAGCTTGGGAACCAGGTCGTATGAGTGATGCCCGGGTCCGTGCTGCCGTCGAACAGATGGAAGCTTGGCTGAATGAACCGGCCTGGGAGCCTGACCCCGATGCGCTGGCCCGATGGGATTCGGAATTTCGTTCAGCGCTGGCCGTTGCAGAAAAGGGTGAGAGCTGGCTGGCGCTGGCCGAAAGAGCCCACGCAGCGGGTCGTCGGCTGGAGGCAAAGAGCGAGGAAATGTCCGAAGTACTGGCTCGCATCAAGGGCGAATTGGAAGCGCAGGAGCGTGGCAGCCGGGCCCTCCGAGGGTATGGGGCGAGTTCGCGCTGAGACCGGTCTCTACCCTAAGCATCCTGCGTGAGGTCAGTGACGATTCGCTGGACCACGGATTCCCAATCTCCGTAGGTCGGCTGCCGGTAGAGACGCAGGGTGGGATACCAAGGACTGTCATCCCGCTCCAGCAACCAGCGGAAATCCGGCTGGAAGGACAGGAGCAGCAAGGTCGGTATGCCAAGGGCCCCGGCCAGGTGTGCGATGGACGTGTCCACCGTGATCAACAGATCGATGCCACTCAGGGCATAGGCGGTGTCGGAGAAATTCTTCAGCATGGGTGCCAGCGATGTCAGGTTTGGCAACGGGGGGGTCTCTTCTTTGCCGAGCTGGAAACTGAACCAGGACACGCCTGGGAGATCCGCCAAGGGCGCCAGGGCCGCTGCAGGCAGCGAACGTTCATAGTCTCGGCCATGATCGGGGCTGCCCGCCCACACCAAGCCGATCCTGGTGCTGCCCTGGGCCAGCACCAGGCAGTCGAGGAGGGCCTGCTGGTTGGGCACCTCTGCCGGGACATCCAGGTAGGGCCCTTCCCCGGGGATGGTGGAGAGCTCAGTCCGGAAGATCCAGGGCAGAGACATCACGGAGGCCTGCAAATCGAAGGGAGGGGGACGCACACTCCTCTGGATCACCAGATCCACGCCAGAGCAGGTGGCCGCAACATCCACCAGGTCGGCCTGGGCTTCGAGCAGGACGCGACCACCAAGGGCTTTCACCATGGGCAGGTAGCGCATGAACATCAGGGAGTCACCGAACCCCTGTTCGCACCAGATCAGGAGCGTCTTGCCCGTGAAGGATTCTCCGCACCATGCTGGCTCCCGGAAGGCACGCTGCTTCAATTGGAATTGTTTGGGAATTCTCAGCCTCGCTTCGTAGCGTTCCCAGCCGCCCGGCATATCACCGAACAGGAGATCCACCAGGCTCTCCTCGAAATCGAGATAGGCGAAGGCGGGGTCAAGCTTTCGGTACCGCGCGATCTCTGCCCTGTATTTAGCCCATTGGCCAAGGGTGTAGTAGATTCCTGTCAGGCTCCTGTGGACGATGAAATCCACCGGCTCTTGCCGGAGGACCGTTGCAATTTCCTGGTCGGCGAGGTCCAGCTCTCCTTTCCTGGCCAGACAGGTAATCAGCAGGAGTCTAGCGTTCGCATCCATTGGGTGATCGGCCAGGTGCCGGCGCAACACCCCTTCGGCTTCGACAAGACGGCCTTGTGCCATGAGGATGGAGCCAAGGTTGGCCTTGGCCATGAGGTTCTTTGGATCAATCCGAAGGGCCATGTTGAAGGCATGCGTGGCCTCCTCGAATTTCTGCACTTCAAGCAGCGCGAGCCCGAGAATGGCCCAGAGCGCACCCTGGCGGGATCTCAGCGCGGAATAGGTCCCGACCATGGCTCCCGGGCGGCTGGTCTCCTCCAGGATGTTTCCCGCATGGTCAAGGTCCTTCTGGTTGAGTAGACACTCTGCCAGGCACAGTTTGGCATCGAGGCGTTGGGGGGTCTTCAGCAGGACGTTTGTGAATTGGCGCTCGGACAGGCTCCAGCGTTCCTGTTTCATCAAGATGCAACCCAGGTTGATCTGCGCGGACAGGTTGCCGGGCTCGATCCCGAGCGCCATGTCACAAGCCCGTTGAGACTCCTCGATCTGGCCGAGCTGGAGGAACTGTCCCGCGAGATCGGACCAGATGTCCGCGCGTCGGGGCTCACGCGCCAGGAAGGCCCTGTAGGCCCCCGCGGCTTCCCGTGTCCTGCCCGCCCGCTCTAGGACCTGGGCCTTCTTGAGCAGCTTCAGATGCTTCGGGTTCACGCGTAGCTCCCGGGGGCGGACTCCTTTTTCTCACAGATTGATCTCGCCCGGTGGGACTCGAATCAACTAGGCGGTGCCGAAGAGCCGGTCGCCGGCATCGCCCAGGCCGGGCAGGATGTAGCCCTTCTCGTTGAGCTGGCGGTCCACGGCGCCGACCACGATGGTCAGATCAGGATGGTCGCCCTGCAGCCGCTCCAGGCCTTCGGGTGCGGCCAGCACGGCGACCAGGGTGAGGTTGACCGCGCCCGCTGCCTTGAGCTGGCGGACGGCCTCGGAGGCGCTCCCGCCGGTGGCGAGCATGGGATCCAACACGAAGACGGGACGCGCTTCGAGCAGAGGCGGGAAGTTCCGGTAGTAGGGCACGGGCACGAGGGAGTCATGGTCGCGGTAGAGGCCGAGATGCCCGACCTTCGCCGTGGGCATCAGCTTGAGAAAGGACGGCAGCAGGCCGAGGCCGGCGCGTAGAACGGGCACCAGCACGGGGTCCAGAGATTTCAGCCGAAGCGTGCCCATGCGTTCCAGTGGCGTTTCCACCACGACGGGTTCAGTGGCAAGCGTGCGCGTGGCTTCGGTGGCCAGAATCAGACCGGCTTCTTCGATGAGGGCGCGGAAGAGGCTTCCGGGAGTCTTCCGATCCCGGATGAGGGAGAGCTTGTGGTGCAGGAGCGGATGGTCGACAACCTGAATCGTCATGGGGCCTCCGAACGTTACCGGCAGGTTTCCAGGCCACCGTCGGCACGGCGCCAGGGGCGGAAGGTGCGAGTTGAAGCGTAGCAGGGGAGGGCCTCTTGGTGCGCCACGATGCCCTCGAACGCCGCCGCGCGGCGGCCTCGCGTGACCTCGAGCCGTTGGCGCGAAGCGGAGGAGCCTGATTCGCGCGGCGTTGGTAGAACCAGTGGTGGAGCCACTTTCAGCCTCCAACCCGGGGTTCTCGCCCGGGAGATTTCCTTGAACTTGGCCGCCCATCGAGGCGGTCGTCAGTGGAAAACGAGGATCGGCTGGGTCAAAAAGAATGGGTGGTGACCAGGGAGGTAGCGTCAAAAAAAAAGAAGATTTTTGATTTTTCTTTGTTGACCTACTAGAAATCGCTGGTTTCATGTTGAATCAGAGAGAAAAGGACCGATCATCTTCCCCATAGAGCCAGCAGCGAGGTATCTGAGATTTGGAGCGTCGGAAATGCTAAAGAAAGTCGCCATCTTCAAGGCCCTCGATGTGGAAATCAAGAAGCAGAGGGGCCCCGTGGCGGTGAAGGATGCCTACAAGGGTCACCACTCCCTGAAAGAAGAGCTTAGCCAGCCTGGAATCACTATTTTAGGTGAAGTTGCCGGGGGGGACCCCGGACGCGGTCAGGTGCGGGAATCCTACAAGGCCTCCACCCACGCCAAGAGTCTGGCCGAAAACGGGGCCAGGGCGCTGTCGGTGGCCACCGACAAATTCCTCTACCATGGCGAGGACAAACACCTTTCGGAAGTACGGAGCCAGGTGAAGCTCCCCTTGATCCGCCGGGAGTTCATCTTCGAGGAATACCAGGTCGAGGAGAGCAAGATCCTCGGGGCCGATGCCATCTTCCTCATGCCCGCTCTGCTGGCCCAGGACCGGCTGCAGACCCTGCTCAAATTCGCCACCAGCAAGGGGCTCGACGTGGTGGTCGAGGTCACCTCGGAGGTGGAGCTGCGCCGGGCCGTGGAGGCCGGGGCCGATATCATTTGCGCCGTGGGCCGCAACCTCGATACCTGGGAGGCTTCCTGGGATCAGGCCGTGGCCCTGGTCAAGAAGGTGCCCAAGAGTTGCCTCAAGCTCGTCGAAGGTGGCATCCAGCGCCTGGAGCAGATCAAGCAGATGGAGGCCCTGGGCGTCCACGGCCTGCTCATCGGCGATGCCCTTCTCGATGACTACTATCCCGGCAAGCGCCTGGCCCAGATCCTGGCCGGCGTCGAGCCACCGAAAAAAGCCGCGAAGCCCAAGGGCAAGACCGGCTCTGCCGCTGACGCGGCGCTAGCCCCCACGGCCGCAACGGCGGCCAAG
>JBBRZL010000154.1:0-8356 GCA_038236735.1 Holophagales bacterium
ATGACGCCCGCGCCGTCGCTGGAGATCTGGTCGGCCGCACAACCGCCGCGATGCTCCACGCAGCGCAGGGCATGGAGGGCGTCCAGCAGGATCTGGTGGCAGGCCTCGCCGGTGCGGCTGGCGATGAAGCCAACCCCGCACGCATCGTGCTCGTTCCAGGGTGCTCCAGGCATCGGATGTCCTTCGGGAGGACCAAAGGTTACCGTAAATGCCCGCAGGAGGGAGCCTCCTCTCTGCTTATGGAACATGTCAGGTACTCTTATGGGAGACTGGATTTCCCATGACCACCCTCGCCCTCAAATACCGTCCGCGCTTCTTATCCGACCTCGTGGGCCAGGAAGGCAGCGTGAAGGCCCTGGCCAACGCGCTGAGGCGGGCCAAGGAGAGCGGCAAGATCCACCAGGCCTACCTCTTCGCGGGCGTGCGCGGCACGGGCAAGACCAGCACCGCCCGCATCCTGGCCAGGGCCCTGAACTGCGTGCAGGGGCCCACGGCCACGCCCTGCGGTGTCTGCGCTCCCTGTCGGGCCGCGGAGCAGCCGGACACCAGCCTCGACATCGTCGAGATCGACGCCGCCAGCCGCGCCTCTGTGGCCGATGCCCGGGCCCTGCGGGAGCAGGTGCAGACGCGCCCCGCCTTCTGCCGCTACCGGATCTACATCATCGACGAAGTGCACATGCTCAGCACCGAGGCCTTCAACGCCCTGCTGAAGATCATCGAGGAGCCGCCGCCCCACGCGATCTTCGTGCTGGCCACCACCGAACTCCAGGACGTGCCGGACACCATCAAGAGCCGCGTGCAGATCTTCCCCTTCCGCCTCATTCCCGTGGGCCTCATCGAGGGACGGCTCAAGTACGTCTGCGAGCAGGAGGGCGTGGACGCCGAGAGCGGCAGCCTGCGGCTGGTGGCCGAGGCGGGGCAGGGCTCCATGCGGGATGCCCTCACCATCCTCGACCGCGTCATTTCCGCCGGCGACGGCAAGGTGCTGGAGGAGGCCGTCCGCGAACAGCTGGGCATCGTCAGCGCCCACCTGGTGCAGGGCGTGATGTCGGCACTGGCTATCGGGGACACGGCGGCCCTGGTGGAATTCTGTCGCGAACTGAACGAACAGGGTGCCGACTGGGCCACCTTCTGGCGTGAGCTGGTGCTCGCCTTCCGCGACCGGCTGGAGGCGGAGGCCCGCTCGGGCCGTGGGCCCCAGGAGCTGCTGCGCTGGGCACGGATGCTGCACCTGCTGCTGGGTCGGGAACGGGACTTGCGGGACAGCAGCCTGCCCCGGGTGGTGGTGGAACTGGCGCTCATCACCGCCGCCCAGCTGCCTCACCTCGCCCCCCTGGATGCCCTCGTTTCCGGCGCTGCCGCGCCCGGTGCGCCCTTGCGACCCCCATCCCAGCCCCCGGGGCCGCCACCGGTCCCTTCCAAGGCCCCCCAGGTCGCGGCGGCGCCTGAGGGGCCTCGGAGGCCGGCGCCGCTGCCCCTGGTGGCGACACCAGCACCGGCTAAGCCTGCCAAGGACCCGGCGCCGGGTTTGCCCGCTCCGTTGCGTGCGCTGTGCAGCGAGGCCCTGCGCCAGGCCCCGGGCCTGCGCGCCCTGGCCACCGCCCCGCAGATGGCCTCGGACCTGCGCTGGGAGCCTCCGGTGCTCTGCTTCAGTTTTCCCGGCAATGTCCGGCAGACCGTGCAGGATTTCGAGCGCGAAAAGGCCAGCCCTCATCTGCTGGCTGCGTTGGCTGGAGTGCTGCCCGGGCTGAAGGCCGTGGAAGTGCGCTTCGACGACGAGGCGACTGCCGCCCCCAAGCAGCGCCCCGAGGACCGGCTCCGTCAGGAACCGGCCTTCCAGGAACTGCTGCGCATGAGCGGTGGCGAAGTGGTGGAGATCCGCCGCGAAGGGTAGCCCGATGCGGAAGTAAGCTCAACCACCGGAGACGGGCGGCATGAGGGCCACTTCGTCGCCGTCTTGCAGCGGCGTGGCGCGATCGGCAAAGCTCTGGTTCACCGCCAGCAGGGCTTCCGCGGGCAGGGCGGAAAGGCGGGGATCCGCCAGCAAGGCCCCGAGGGTGGGCACCGCGGGCAGTTCCAGTTCGCTGAACCCCAGCCGGTCGCGGTAGCGGGCAAAGCATCTCACCGTGATCATGCGCGTCTCCAGCTCCCAGCCTACCCGCCCACAGCCTACTTGGGGCTCCACGTGTGCCTGATCTCGCCGGAAGGGTTGACCCCGGTGCCGCTGCTCTGGCTGGCACCCAGTTGGAGAATGAAGTTGCCGAAGCGCCACTCCACCTGGCCCGAGGTGATGCTCAACTCGCCACTTTTCTTGTGGGAGACCACGAAGGCGCTGCGATGGCCCAGCAGGCTGATGCTCTTGCCCAGGGTCACTTCGGTTTCGGGGGTGCCCAGGGTGGTGGTGCGCACCGCCACGTTCACGCGGTCCAGCCCCAGCGTCTTCCGCAGTTGCTCCTGAAAGGGCGCGAAGGCCAGGGTGGAGATCAGGCCCGATCCGGCGCTGGCCAGGCCCGAGGTGATGGCGCCCTGGGTGACGCCCGAGGAGGCTCCCGCGGTGCCGACGTTGGCCACGTTGCCGGGATTGATGAGGATGGCCACGATCTCATCCTGCCGGAGGCTGGGCGTCGAGCTGGGCACGATGGCCAGGTTGCTGAGGGTGCCCCGGATGTCGAGGTTCACGGTGTAGCCCGGGATGGAACTGACATTGCCCTGGAGGTTGATGAGGGGGTCCAGGGGCCGGGATTCAGAGAAAGTCAGCGAGCCCCGGTCCACCACCATGTCGCCTGCCGGGAAGATGTTGGTGATGCGGCCGCCGGGCTGGAACACCATGATGCCCTTGGGAACCGGGTGGGCCAGGGTACCGAGCACCTGGAAGGGGCCTTCGGGGCGGCCTTCCAGCTTCAGGAGGTTGGTGTCGAAGCTCCAGGGCGTCCGCAGTTCGAGATCCAGGTCGAGCTGGATCCGCTCCAGGGGATCATCCAGATCCAGCCCCGTGAGGCCGCCACTGTCACTGAGGGCGCTGCGCAGGATCAGATCCGCCAGTTTCACCTCCGCGTGGTAGCTCAGCCGGTCCGCCCGCAACTTGCCCTTGAGCAGTCCGCCCTCATCCGTGCCGTTGAGGGTTGCCTGCAGGCTGCCCTGGAGATCCAGGCCATCGGGCACGTCCCGCAGCTGGAAATTGTCCAGGGAGGCATCGATGGCATAGGTCTCCAGGCCGCCCAGGCGCCAGGTCATGGTGCCGCTGGCCTTGAGATCCCCGTGGGCCAGGGTGCCGTGCACCGGATTATCGGCGGCCACGGTGAGGGTCCGGTCCTTCATCACGACCTGGGCCTGGATGTCCTCGGCGCCCTGGTAGCCGCGCAGGTTCATCTGACCCTTGTCGAGGGACAGCGTGCCATCTAGCAGGGGGTCGAAATAGGTGCCGTGGGCCAGGATGTCGAAGCGGCTGGTGCCCTGGACGCGGAGTTCGGACAGCAGGCTGTACTGATCCACTTCCATGAATCGGTCCAGGATGGCCTTCAGGTGGGCGAGGTCCGCCGCGCCCTTGAGCTGGATGGCCATGGGCGCCGAGCCCGAAAAGGGAACGGTACCCGCCAGCCGCATGTGCGCGGCCTGGGGGACTGTTTGAACGGCGACCTGGGCGGCGGTCTGGGGGGTCGTCTGCGGGGGCGTCGGGGGGGCCGGCCCCCGGGCGCTGCCCTCCAGGGTGATGTCCACGGTCGCGCCGAGGGCGTTGCCCTGGAGTGAGGAGGGGCCGGCCTGATGCAATTCGAAAGCGCCGAACAGGGCCGTGAGCTGGTCGAGGGAGCCGCTCCAGGTCAAGTCCCGGCCGTTCTTCCAGCGCCCCTTGGCCTTGGCGTCCAGGCTTAGGTCCTCAAGCAGATCGTTGGTCAGGCCTGCGGCGAGGGCGGTGGTGTTGGCGCTGGCAGAGGAGAGATTCAGGTTGAGTTCGCCCACGAGATCAGGTCCTTCCCGGTGGACCTGAAACTGGAGCAGGGGGCGGGCCATGTTCTCCATGGCCAGGAGGCCCTCCAAGTGCCCTCTGGTCAGTTCGAAGTTGCCTTCGAGCCCTTCCACACTCTGGTTGCCGAAGAAGATCCGGCCGCGGTTCACTTCGACCCGGCCTTCGGGAAGATCCAGGGTGCCAAAGGGGCTGGTGATGGGTCCCTGGAGCCGGGCCTTGACCAGGGATTGGATCCGGAGCCCGGGGAGGTTCAGCAGCTGGGTATCCAGGCGCCCGCCAAGGTCGACCCACCAGGTCCAGCGCCGGAAATCCATATCAGCCAGACCCGTGAGCGCCAGGGCCCCTTCGGGCGGGATATCGAGGCGGCCCAACTGGTTCAGGTGTTCCCCGATGCGCACATCTGACAGCTTCATCCGCAGGGCTTCCAGATCCATCCAGAAGTCGGCGGAAGCCGCTGGAATCTTGGTTCCGTAGGCTTCACCTGCTTCGACTTGCAAGGATCCGTTGAGTACCATGTGCCGGAAGGGACCCTGCAGCCGAACCCAGCCCCCGGCCGTGCCGTTGAGGGGCAGCTCCTGCCCCTCGCCATCCTTCAGATCCGCGGCCTTCAGCCCCTCGGCCACCGGGAGACGGAAGGCGGTGTAGCACATATCCATCTGGGTCTGCCCGGGTGCGGTCTTGGCCCAGGTGAGCCAGAGTTCACCGCCGCCGCGACCTTCGCCCTTGAGGAGATAAATGTCCTTGATCCGGAGCTCGGAGCCGCGAATCTCCACCACCTTCGCCTCGAGGCTGTCCGCATGGGCACCGTGCCAGCGCGGATGGGCCACCTCGATGGAACCGTCCAGTTCGAGTCCGGCGCCTCGGCTCCAGCGGACCTCGGCCCTGGCGCTGGCCTGGCCTTCCATGTCCAGATCCACCACCTTCCAGGCGTGCAGGGCCTGGGCGACCCGGCCGGCATCAACCTCCACCTGGCCCTCGCCTTGCATGCCAACCAGGTTTCTGGGGCCCAGGGTGGCCGAGCCTTTGCCTTCCAACTTGATGGCATCCAGGCTCAGCTTCAGCCGATCCAGAGTGGCCCGGCCCCGGTCAAGGGAGGCCCCCAGGCCGCCGGCATCCTTTCCGTGTTGCGTGAGCGCCACCTTGAGATTCGCCCGCCACCGGTCCAGGCGTTCGGTTGATTCTCCTGCCCCGGGGCCCTGGACCTGCGCCTGTAGGGTGCCCCATACGCCCTGGAACTCCGGAAGGCGAAGGGCGCGTCCCAGGGCATCCAGATCGATGTTCGTTCCCTGAACGGCGGCTTGGATGGGTGCCTTTCTGGACCAAGCGCCCTGGACCTGCAGATCCCCCTGGGCCGAGTGCCAACGCAGGTGGTCAAGCCGGGCCTGCACCAGGCTGCCACCGCCCTTGAGGTCCAGGCTGCCCGGCAGGAATTCGCCCTGGCTGGGGTTGAGTTTCTGCGCAGAGGCAGCAAAGGTCCATAGCGGGTGGGCGGTGGAGCCGTTGATGGCGCCAGCGAGATCCAGGTCCCCGGTCAGGGGCGGTTTGGAGATGCTACCCCAGCGGAAGGCCTGGGTCAGGTTCAGGAACCCCGTGAGATGGGCCTCAATCCGATCGGCTGCCTTTGGCGTCGGCGCCTCGTAGCGACCGTTGACCCGGACCTGGCTCTCCCCGAGGCGCAGGTAGGCTTCCTGGAGGACCAGCAAGGGTTCGGAGGCTTCACCCTTCAGATCCAGGCGTCCCTTCTCCCAGCCTCCGGGACCCTGCACGGTGAGGTGGGGGCCGGTCACCTTCATGCGAATGTGATTGGCCCCCATCCCCGTGGCCTGCATGTCGAACCCGTAATGAAGAGGTGGCAGGCCCCGGAGGGGTTCGGGCACGTCGATCTCACCACCGGTCAGGCTGAAGAGATCCAAGCGGAACTGGGGCAGAGGACCGATCCGCGGGGGCCGGGGCTTGAGCTTGATGGCCGCGAGGCCGGCTTCGGTCAAACGCAGATGCGGATGCTCCACGCGCACGGAATAGATGTGGTGGGTCGGGCCCATGAGGGACCAGAGCTCCGCCTGGAACTCGGCCTTCTGGATCGTCAGGAAATCTCCGCCCAGGGTGATGTCGTGGAAAACCACGGAGCCCGTGAAGGGGTGGAGTTCGATGCGGGCGATGGCGAGGGGCAGTCCCGTTTCCTCCTGGACCAGCGTATTGATCCGGCCCACGGCCCAATGCAGGATGGCTGGCCGGGTCGCCAGCCAGGGCGTGAGGGTCAACACGGTGGCGCCGGCCACGAGGGTGTACGAAACCCGGCGAACCCACCGACGGCCCCAGAGCCGTTGCACCGCGTCTTTGGTGGGTTGCCAAGGCATCAGTTTTTTTCACCGCAGTTCGGACAGACCATGGCCATGCGGGGCAGTTGCCGGTAGCAGAAACGGCAGAGCCTGGCTTTCGTGACGGCCCGCAGGGAAGGGTGGGGACCGGACGAATTGGTGGAAAGCACCGCGGTTCCCAGCGGTCGGGTTTCCCGAGCGACATTGTCCTTGAGGCGACGCAGGGCCTCCAGGAGGGCTTGCGCAGAGAGGTAGCGTTCTCCCAGGTTCACGGCCAGGGCCGTCATCACCACTTCCGAGAAGGCCTTGGGCACGATGGGGTTCCGCAGGTGCGGCGCCACCACCTGCTGGCTGGTGAAGGCCTGGGCGATCTTCAACGGATCCGCGTCATAGAACGGCACGGTGCCCGTGAGCATCTCGTAGAGGGTGATGCCCAGCGACCATAGGTCGGACTGGAAGACGGCCCGGCCGCGGAAATGTTCGGGCGCCATGTAGGGTGGCGAGCCGATCCGGGTGGCCGCGTAGGAATCCCGCTGCAGCTCAAGCACCCGCGAGGTGCCGAAATCCGTGACCTTGGCCACACCGTCCCGGTTCACCAGGATGTTGGCCGGACGCAGGTCGCGATGGAGGATCTGGTGGCCATGGGCGAAGGCGATGGCACTGCAGACGTCCAGCCCGATCTCGAGGGCCCGGATGGGGGGCACGGTGCGCTCGCGCCGGATGAGGCGGTCCAGGCCCTCGCCCTCCACATACTCGAGCACCATGAAGAAGATGCCGTTCTTCCGCTCGACGGTAATGAGCTCGACGATGTTCGGATGCTTCAGGCCGGCCATGATGCGCGGCTCCTTCAGCAGGTCCACGATCTCATCCTGCTGCTGGTGCGGGACCTTCAGCGCCACCTTGCGGTTCACCCAGGTGTCCATGGCCAGGTACACGGCTCCGAAACCGCCGGAACCCAGGCGGTCCAGGATCTGGTATTTGCCCAGGGTCTGGTCCTTAGAAAGCACGGCTAAAAGCTCCGAAGCGATAATCCCAGCATGACCGAAACGGCCTGCGGCTCCTACCTCTACTCGAAGATGCGATCCAGGAGCGAACTCTGGTCTTCCCAGGCGGCAACCAGGTGCTGGATGGTGGGCTTCGCTTCGATGGCCAGGCCATAGGCGCGGCGGAAGTAGGTGCGGTCGTCCACGGTGGCCCGGTGGTGCTGGCGCAGGTGCTCGCCCCAGCTGGAACTGAGGAAGCTCTCGACAAAGCGCAGCTGGCCGGATCCCGGGGGCGCCAGGTCCTGGAACAGCGACCAGCGCACGGCACCGTCCCGGATGCGGATGCGCCGCACGTCCCGCATGGCCTCCTGGAAGGCCGCCTTGCGTTCCACTTCAATGCGGTATTCAAGCACGGTGAGGATGGGGCCTTCATCCAGATGGATGGGCACGGGGGAATGGGGCAGAAGGCGGTGGGGGCTCAGGTCCATGGGTTCGTGCAGGGCCTGGATCTTCAGGTGGGCCGTGGCGGCCAGCATGAGCAGCATGCCCACCCCGGCGGCGGCGAAGGCCGCGTGGATGCCCCAGCGCTCCCCAACCACGCCCCAGAAGGCGGCGCCGCCGGCCATGGCTCCGCCCCAGACGGTAATGTAGACGCCCAGGGCCCGGGCTCGAACCCAGGAGGGCACTGACAACTGGACGCCCGTATTGCAGGTGCTCAGCACCGTCAGCCACCCGCCCCCGCAGACCAGCAGGGCCAGGGCCACCGGGATGGCGTGGACCACGAAGGCCAGGACAAAGAGCCCCGCGGCGAAGGTCGATGTTGCGAGGGCCAGGAGCTGGTTGGGGCTGATCCGGGCCCGGAGGCTGGGCAGCACCAGGGTGGCCGCCACGGCGCCGACGCCCGTGCAGCCCAGCAGGAGGCCGAAGGCCGTGGAGCCCAGGTGCAGCCGGTGGATGGCCAGGGTAGGCAGGAGGGAGAAGACGGGTCCTCCGAAGAAGACGAAGCCGCCACCCCGCAGCAGGATTACCTGGAGGACCTTGCGGTGGCGCGTGTAGCGCAAGCCGACCTTCATGGCCGCGGTGAACCGCTC
>JBBRZL010000155.1:0-8352 GCA_038236735.1 Holophagales bacterium
ATCAAGGGCTCGGACCTGGAAGTGGTCCAGATGGGCACCCTATATACCAGTGACCCCACGGGCACCGCCCCGGCCATCGCCAGCTTCATGGCCACGCCCGCCAGCATCGCCAGCGGCGCCAGCGCGGTGCTCAGCTGGGCCAGCACCAACGCCACGCGGTGGTTCATCACACCGGAGATCGGCTGGGTGACCGGCACCAGCGTCATCGTTCATCCCACCGCCACGACCACCTACACCCTGGAGGCCCAGGGGCCCTACGGCAGCGCCACCAGAACCGTGCAGGTGGTCGTCACGCCCTGACTGGCCGAGCCCATTGAGTAGACCGTTGCTCCGCTGGAAGCGGACGGACAGCCGACCTTCTGCTAGCGACTCAATGATCCTCGGCTTCTTCCGTGAGGCGCAGCTGCACGAGTCCCCCTGCCGCCACGCCATGCACGCCGGCCGGAATCACGGCCAGGGCATTGGCCGACAGCATGGACGACAGGATGGCGGAGCCCTGGGGCCCCGTGAGGCGGGCCACGAGCCGCCCGGCCTCCCGTCGCGCCACGACGCGCAGGAAGGTGGTGCGTCCATCCACAACCCGGCCGGTCCAGCCATCTTCCAGCTCCGCTTCGGCCACCGGCCGGTGCAGCTTCGTGAAGCCCATCATCCGGCGCAGGGCCGGGCGCACGAACTCCTCGACCATGAGCATGGCGGCCACGGGATTGCCGGGCAGGCCGAAGATGGGCTTGTCCCCCAGCAACCAGAAGCCCAGCGGTCCGCCCGGCTTCTGGGCGACCTTCCAGAAGATCCGCTCGGCTCCAAGCTCTTCCAGCATGTCCTTCATGAGATCGAAATCGCCTACAGAGATGCCACCGGTGGTGAGGACCACGTCCGCCGCCAGCGCCTGCCCGAGGATGCGCCGCAGCGTGTCACGCTCATCGGGAATCCGGGGGAACGGCACCGGGATCGCCCCGCAGGCCGCCACCTGGGCGCACACCGTGTGGATGTTGGCGTCGCGGATGCGGCCGGGGCCGGGCTCTTCGGAAACATCCACCAGCTCGTCACCCGTGGAGAGCACCGCGACCTGGACGCGCGGATGGACGGGCACCCGGGCGTATCCCGCCGCGGCCAGCACGCCGAGGTCGCCGGGCCGCAGTCCCTGGCCAGCCTGCACGAGCCGCTGGCCCACCTGTAGATCCTCCCCCGCCAGGCGGATGTGGATGCCGGTGGGGAAGGCCTTGCGGATCTCCACCCAGTCCCCGCCGCGTCGGGTGTCCTCCACGGGCACCACCGTATCGGCGCCATCCGGGAGGGGCGCGCCGGTCATGATGCGCAGGGCCTCGCCGATGCCCACGGCCTCCCGCGACACGCCACCGGCCGCCAGATCGCCGATCACCTGCAGGCGGACCGGCAGCGCGGGCGAGGCAGGGATCAGATCCCTCGCCCGTACCGCATAACCGTCCATGGCAGAATTGGTGAAGGGCGGCACCTGGGCCGGGGCGTTCAGAGCCACCGCCACCGCCAGCCCGAGCACCTCCTCCAGCCGCCGTCGCTCCGCAGAGAGGGGCGAGACGCGCGCCAGGATGAGGGCGAGGGCTTCGGCCGGGGTGAGCATCAGTCGGGAACCCTCGTGCCCTGCCCGGTGACGAAGGAAAAGTGCCGCCAGGCTCCGGGCATGTGGGCACCCACCGAGGCCACCAGGGTGGCGGCCAAGTACCAGGGCAGGCGGGCCGCAGGTTGCAGAAGGCCCACCCCCAGCAGCCCCAGTTTCAGCAGCACGGCCACACCAGTGCCCTGGGCAAGGATCGCCAGGTCCTTGGCGAGGTCGATGGCGAACAGCGCCGCGCCACTGGCCACGGTCACCAGGATGGCAACCCGCAGAACCTTGAAGTCGGCCCCGAAGGGAAGACCGCCCAGGATCATGGCCATGGCCGCGATGTGAACACTGCGCAGCAGGAGCTGCACGGGCCGCGCCCAGGTGAAATGCCTGGGCCGCTCCGGGAGGAGGAGGGCCCGGAGGCCTGACCGCGTCGGCCCGCCGGCGTTCGTGGGAACCATCCCTCCGTTCTAGCAGAGTTGGGATCTCCACCATAATGGTCGGAACCAAGGGCTCCCCATGACCAAGTCCCCCTCCCCGGCCGTCACCATCCGCATCCGCATCGCCGTGGGCGAGAACATTGCCATCGGGCAGGGGAAGGCTGATCTTCTCGAGGCCATCGGCCGGACCGGCTCCATCTCGGCGGCGGCCCGCGCCCTGGCGATGAGCTACCGCAAGGCCTGGATGCTCGTCGATGAGATGAACCAGTGCTTTCCCTCCCCCGTGGTGACGGCTGCCAAGGGCGGGGTCCAGGGTGGCGGGGCCCAGGTGACGGCCCTGGGCAAGGAGGCGCTGACGCGGTTCCGCCGGATCCAGGCCAAGGCCTTTGCCGCCATCGAGGGGGATGTGCGCGAGTTCCGGAAGAAGCTCCTCGGCTGAGCTGACAGACAGCAAAATGTCCCGCCCCATTTGCAGTAACCGATATATCCCTGCGAAACTACCGCATCGGAGGACGCCATGAACCGATCCACCTGTCTGCGCTGGAGCCTGGCCCTGGCCGCCTGCCTGGCCCCGGCCCTGCTGCCGGCGGCACCTCCGGCCCTGCCCGCGATCATCCTCGCCACCACCACCAGCACCCAGGATTCTGGGCTGCTGGACGCACTCGTTCCCCTCTTCGAGCAGCAGACAGGCTACGCGGTGAAGACCATCGCCGTGGGCTCGGGCCAGGCCATCGCCATGGGCAAGCGGGGCGAGGCTGACGTGCTGCTGGTGCACTCGCCCGAGGCCGAGCTGGCGCTGATGGCCGAGGGATCCGGCGTGAACCGGCGCATCGTCATGCACAACGACTTTGTCCTGGTGGGACCGCCCAATGACCCCGCAGGCGTGCAGAAGCACACAGCCCTGGAGAGCCTGCAACGGATCGCGGCGGCTCAGGCCCTCTTCATCTCCCGGGGCGACAACTCGGGCACCCACGCCATGGAACTGAAGTTATGGAAGGCCGGCGGCATTTCCCTGGCCGGCCAGGCCTGGTACCAGCAGACGGGCCAAGGTATGGGCCAGACCCTGGCCATTGCTGCCGAAAAGAATGCTTACACATTGTCAGACCGGGGCACGTTCCTCGCCCTGCGGAAAAAACTCGGCCTGTCCCTCCTGCACGAAGGCGATTCTGCCCTCCGCAATGTCTACCACGTCATCCAGGTCAATCCAGCGCGGTTCCCCAAGGTGAACGCGGCCGGAGGCCACGCCTTTGCTGACTTCATGGTGTCGAAAGCCGTGCAACAGCGCATCAAAGAATTCGGAATCGCAACTTATGGCTCACCGTTATTCTTCCCTGATGCCGATGTTCCGGAAGGGAACTCCGGCCGGAGGTAGACCTCATGCTCAACGCCATCTTCAGCCTTCCCGACTCCTACAACGAGCCCATCCAGCAGTACGCGCCGGGCTCGCCGGAGCGCGCCCGCCTCAAGGCTGAGCTGAACCGGCAGTTCAACCAGGTGCTCGATATTCCGCTGATCATCGGCGGCCAGGAAGTGCGCACCGGCAGCGTCCAGAAGGTCGTCTGCCCCCACGACCACCAGCACGTGCTGGCCACCTACCACGAGGCCGGTGAGGCCGAGGTAAAGCTGGCCATCGAGGCCGCCCTCGCCGCGAAGTACCAGTGGGAACACACCGCCTGGGAAGACCGCGCCGCCATCTTCCACAAGATGGCCAGCCTCATCTCCGCGAAGTATCGCTACATCCTCAACGCCGCCACCATGCTGGGCCAGTCCAAGAGCGCTTACCAGGCGGAGATCGACAGCACCTGCGAAACGGCGGATTTCTTTCGCTACAACGCGAAATTCCTCGAGCAGATCTACCAGCGCCAGCCGGTCTCCCTTCCCCACACCTGGAACCGGGTGCACTACCGCGCGCTGGAAGGTTTCGTGCTCGCGGTGACCCCCTTCAACTTCACCGCCATCGGCGCCAACCTCGCCACCGCCCCCGCCATCATGGGCAACACCGTGGTGTGGAAGCCGGCCTCCACCTCCATCCTGTCGAACTACTACCTTATGCAGCTTTACAAGGAGGCTGGCCTGCCGGATGGCGTCATCAACTTCGTTCCGGGCCGCGGTTCCATGATTGGCCGAATCGCCCTGGGGCATCGCGACTTCGCGGGCCTGCACTTCACGGGCTCCACGGGCGTCTTCAACAGCATGTGGAAGACCGTCGCCGAGAACGTCGACAAGTACAAAAGCTACCCGCGCCTCGTGGGCGAAACCGGCGGCAAGGACTTCATCTTCATGCACGCGTCCGGCGACCTGATCGAGACCGCCACGGCCATCGTCCGCGCCGGCTTCGAATATCAGGGGCAGAAGTGCTCCGCCTGCTCCCGCGTCTACGCCCCTGCCTCCCGCTGGGAGGAACTGAAGACCCAGATCCTTGCCTACATGGCCGAAATCCGCATGGGTGATGTTCAGGATTTCCGCAACTTCTTCAACGCCGTCATCGACGAGGCGGCCTTCGACAACACCATGAAGTACATCGAGCGGGCCAAGGCCTCCAGCGAGGCCACCATCCTCTGGGGCGGCAAGGGCGACAAGTCCAAGGGCTACTTCATCGAGCCCACCATCGTCCTCACCACCAACCCCAAGTTCGTGACCATGGAGGAGGAGATCTTTGCTCCCGTCCTCACCATCTATGTCTACGATGACGCGAAGCTGGACGAGACCATCAAAGTGCTGGATGAGACGTCGCCCTACGCCTTGACCGGCGCCATCTTCGCCCGGGACCGCTACGTCATCGACCAGCTGACGGTGGCCCTGGCCAACAGTGCCGGCAACTTCTACATCAACGACAAGTGCACCGGCGCCGTGGTGGGCCACCAGCCCTTTGGCGGCTCCCGGGCCTCGGGTACCAATGACAAGGCCGGCAGTTTCCTGAACCTGATCCGCTGGACCTCCCCCCGCACCATCAAGGAATGCTTCAATCCACCCCGGGGCATCACCTTCCCCTTCCTTGAAGCAGAATAAGGGGCGCCGTGGATCTGATCTGGGAGGGCCTCTGGAAGGCACTGGAGCTGTTGCTCAGGCTGGATCCCGAGGTGCTCGGGATCACCTTGCTCTCCCTGAAGGTGTCTGGCCTCGCCACACTGTTGAGCATCATCCTCGGGCTGGGCCTGGCGCTGGGGGTGGCGCTCAATGAATTCCCCGGCAAGCGCTTCGTCATCGCCCTGGTGAACACAGGCATGGGCCTGCCGCCAGTGGTGGTGGGCCTTTTCGTGACGGTCATGCTGTGGCGGAACGGGCCCTTCGGTTGCCTGGGGATCCTCTACACGCCCGCGGCCATCGTCCTGGCCCAGGCGGTCATCGCCACGCCCATCATCGCGGGCCTGAGCCTGGCCGCCCTGCAGCACCTGCCGCCGGGCCTGCGGCTGCAGATTCTTGCCCTGGGCGCCACTCGCAGGCAGATGGTGTGGCTGCTGCTGCGGGAGGCCCGCCTGCCCCTGCTGGCCGCGGTCATGGCGGGTTTCGGCGGCGTCATCTCTTAGGTGGGCGCGTCCATCATGGTGGGCGGCAACCTCAAGGGCAGCACCCGCGTGCTCACCACGGCCACGGTCATGGAGACCAGCCGCGGGAATTTCGAAGTGGCCTTCGCCCTCAGCTTCATCCTGCTGATCCTGGCTTTTTCGGTGAACGCCGTGCTCACCCACCTCCAGCAGCAGAGTCGGCGCCGATGAACCGGGCCACGCTGCTCCAGGCGCGGAATCTCCAGGTGCACCGCGGGGGCACCCAGGTGCTGGAGGTGCCGTCCCTGGATCTCCGCGCTGGCGAAGTGCTCGCCCTCATGGGGCCCAACGGCGCCGGCAAGAGCACCCTCATGCTGACCCTGGCTGGCCTCCTGCCCCCCAGCAGGGGCGAGCTGCACTTTCGGGATGCGCCGCTCGTGTCCCGCACCGATCGGGATGGCTACCGGCGCCGCATGACCATGGTGTTCCAGGACCCGCTGCTCTTCGATGCCACCGTGGCCCAGAACATCGCCTCCGGCTTGAAGCTGCGCGGCGTCCCCGCGGCGGAGCGACAGCCGCAGGTGGCGGCCTGGGCTGGGCGGCTGGGGCTCGCCGATCTGCTGGAGCGTTCGGCCCGCCACCTTTCCGGCGGAGAGGCGCAACGCACGGCCCTGGCCCGGGCCTTCGTGCTCCGTCCGGAGATCCTCTTCCTGGACGAGCCCTTCTCGTCGCTGGATGCCCAGGCCCGGGCGGGCCTCGTCGACGATCTGGGGCGGCTCTTGGCGGAGACCGGTACCACGGCCGTGCTCTCCACCCATGACCAGGGCGAAGCCGCCCGGCTGGCCCACCGCCTGGCCGTCATGAAGGAGGGCCGCATTGTCCAGCTGGGCGGCCTACGCGAGGTCATGAACCACCCCGAGGATCCCTTCGTCGCCGCCTTCGTGGGCATGGAAACCCTGCTCAAGGGTCAGGTGGTGACCTGCCAGGAGGGCCTGGTTTCCCTGCGCCTCCGGAAAGGCACCACTGACCGGGAGCTGGTGGCTCTGGGCGAGGCCCAGCCTGGGCAGACGGTGCTGGTGGGGGTGCGCCCGGAACATGTGGCCCTCTCTTTACAAACCGACAACACCAGCAGCGCCCGGAATGCCTTCCCGGGGACTGTGACCAAGGTCATACCACTGGGTCCCTTCTTCCGGATCGAGCTGGATTGCGGCTTCTTCCTGTCGGCCTTCGTCACAGCCCAATCCCTGTCGGAACTGGCTCTGGAGCCGGGCCGCGCCGTGGTGGCCTCCTTCAAGGCCACCAGTGTCCACCTCCTTCGCAAGGAGGGCCTCGCCGCCGAACTGTGACCGGTATCCATTGCCCGGATAACGCCCCAGGACTAGCCTCAGCAGAGGGACGGCAGCGCCGCCCCTCTGTGGCTTTGCATTCCCTGAACCCCGTCCGGAGGCGCCCGCGCCATGAGACAGCTGGTGATCGATTTCCAGAAATGTGATGCAGGGCGTAACTGCAATCACGAGTGCGAACTGGAGTGCGCCATCAAGGTCTTCAAGGTGGAGGATCCCGCCCAGGCAGCCCTCCAGATCAAAGCCTACGAGGAGGGCGGCGGCCACGCCATCCTCTGCGACCAGTGCGGCGACTGCGTCATGGTCTGCCCCTCCGAAGCCCTCAAGCGCAACAAGCTGGGCGTCGTGATGATCAACAAGACCGTCTGCGTGGGCTGCTACATGTGCATCGGCTTCTGCGAGAAGGAGGCCTTCATGCGGAACTCCGACTGGCTTACGCCCCACAAGTGCACGTCCTGCGGCATCTGCGTGAAGGTCTGCCCCCACGGCGCCCTCGCCATCGTGGACGTCCCCGAGCCGGCCCCCCGGATCGTCTGAAGGAGCCCCCCATGAGCCAGCTCGTCTTCGATCCCAGCAAGGTCATGGCCGTCGACTACACCCTGCGCACCGAGTACCTGGAGGGCCTCGAGGCCATCAAGGCCGCTCACAGGGTGCTCAAGGAGATCACCTACACGCCCAGCCTGCCGGACAAGGGCTACACCAATCGCACGCTCTACGTGAACGTGGGCTCTCTGGAAATCCGTGAGAAGCCGGTTACTCAGCAGATGAAAGATGTCTTCATCGGTGGCCGCGGCTTCGGCCTCTACCACCTCTGGAACGCCGTGCAGCCCACCACCCGCTGGAACGATCCCGAGAACGAGATCATCATCAGCCCCGGCCCCGTGTGCGGCATCACCCAGTACGCGGGCACCGGCAAGTCCCTGGTGGTGAGCCTTTCGCCCCAGACCGACATCCCCATCGACTCCAATGTGGGCGGCCACTACGGGCCCCTGCTCAAGTTCTCGGGCTTCGATGCGCTGGAACTTCAGGGCAAGTCGGACAAGGACATCATCATCTTCATCGATGGCCAGAAGGGGATCATCCGCATCGAGGAGGCCCCCACGGACCCCGTGGATAGCCACGTGCTCGGGGAGGTCCTCACCCACATGTACGCCGAGAACGAAGCGGATCTGCCGAACATCTCCGTGGTATCCACCGGCGCCGCCGCCGAACACAGCCTCATCGGCATGCTGAACTTCTCCTTCTACGACCGGCGCCGCAAGTGCGTGCGCTTCAAGCAGGCCGGCCGCGGCGGCATCGGTACGGTGTTCCGGAACAAGCGCATTCGCGCCCTGGTCATTCGCGGACCCAAGGTGGCGGGCGACCTGAACCATCCGGCGGATCCCGAGACCATCGCCAAGACCGGCATCAAGTACCACAAGGAGATCCGCGAGAACGACGGCACCCAGTGCATGATGCGCCGCAACGGCACGGCGCACATCGTGGAGATCATGGACGCCTACGAC
>JBBRZL010000156.1:0-8255 GCA_038236735.1 Holophagales bacterium
AGTCCTGGCCTTCGTGGAGAACCTGCACCCCGACTGGGCCGACCGCGTGAAGCGGTTCACCTCCGACCTGCCCATCTTCGAGGCCTTCGGCATCGAGTCAGAGATCGACTCGGCCCGCCAGCCCAAGGTCTTCCTCAAGCACGGTGGTTCCATCGTGCTGAACCAGACCGAGGCCCTGGTCAGCGTGGACGTGAACACTGGGAAGTTCGTGGGCAAGAAGGATCTCGAAGAGACCGTCTACCTCACCAACCTCGAGGCCATCCCCGAGATCGTGCGCCAGCTGCGGCTGCGCAACCTGGGCGGCATTGTCGTCATCGACTTCATCGACATGGTCGATGCGGCCCACCGGGACGAAGTGCTGGCGCGGCTCCAGGAGGAACTGCGCCGGGACCGCAACCACGCCCGCGCCGGGGGCATTTCCGAGTTCGGCCTGGTGGAACTCACCCGCAAACGCACCGGCCCTTCGCTCGAACGCCAGCTCACCCAGCCCTGCCCCACCTGCAACGGCGTCGGCCGCACCCAGAGCCCGGAAACCTCCCTGCTCAAGGCCTACCGCGAGCTGGTGCGCCTGGGCGAGCGCCTGCGCGGCGCCGATGTGCGCCTGACCCTGCATCCCGAACTGGCGAATTCACTGCACCAGGAGGCCCGTGAAGGCCTGGTCCAGCTGGCCCGCCTGCTGGGTGCCCGCGTTTCCTGGATCGAACGCGCCGACACTCCCCGCTACGCCGTGGTCATGGACCTCCATCTTGCGGACCAGCAGGACAGCGCCAGCGCCTGAGCGGCCGCCGGTTTGGGCTGCCTCAGCCCAGACAGGTCGGGCAGCGCAGGCCCTGCTGCAACCCCTGGATGAGCTCGGGCACACGGTCCAGACTGCGCACTTCGTAGATGGGCGCGTCGGCTTGGTGGTCAGGGCGGGGCCTAGCCTCGCGGTTCACCCAGATGGCCGTCCAGCCCGCCTCTACCGCGCCTTCCACATCGTCGACCCAGCTGTCGCCCACCATGACCAGGTTGCCCGGAAAGGCCCCCAGCTTCCGCTGCACCGCCTCGTAGGCGCCGGGCTCCGGCTTCAGCGCGCCGAGTTCGGCACTGAGGAGGCGGGTGCGGATCCGCTCGGCGATGCCAAGCCGGTCCAGCAGCTCCAACCCGAAAGTCTGGGTGTTGGACAGCAGGGCCACCCGCGCCAAGTCGCGCACGGCCGCCACAGCCTCGGGGGCACCCGGGAAACACTCCGCCTGGGTGCCTGCCTCCAGGAAGGCCTGGGCCATGGCCTCCATCTGGCTGGGGGTAAAGTCGGCGCGTTCCTGCCAGGCCTCCAGAAAGGCCATGACCGAGCGATAGGGCTGCACCATGCCATCGCGCACCAGCTCGGCGAAGAGGTGCGCCTGGTTCGGGCGTAGCAGCTCCCGCAGCCGCTGGAAGGGACTGCCTGCCGGGCTGAAGACCAGCGTGTTCCAGAGGTCGAAGACGACGGCGCGGATCATTTTCGGCAGTGGGCGGTAGGCTGGGGGCGATGGGCTATGGGCGGCCGACTGCAGGCTTGCATCATCGGCCGCTCTCCCGGCGGGTGCTGAAGGGCACGCCGAACTCGATGCCCAGCACCTCGAAGCGGGCCTCACCCGCCAGGCTCCAGGTGGCCAGTTCGTGGCGCTGCACGGCACCGGCCAGGGGGCCCCAGGCGCTGCGCAGGTCGCCGTAGCCCAGGGCCACCTGCACCTTGAGGATGCTGCGGCCCTGCGGCGCTAGGTCGGCGCCCTCGGGAAAGCTAACCGAGCCCAGCAGATGCTCCCCGCCCTGGGCGTTCAGTTTCAGGTCGCCCACCACGCGGCGCGTGCGCAGGCGCTGGTCCGTGGGATTGTCCACCCCTATGTCCAGCTGGATGATGAGCCGCGACTGCTCCAGCGGGAAGGCCAGCTCCACGCGCGGCTCGACCCGATCCAGCGAGAACCGCAGTTGCTGGGCGGCCTCCTGGTAGCGCAGGGCAGGATTGATGGCCTCGCAGCCAGCCAACAAGAGGAGGGCTGGAACCACAAGCAATCTGCGCATCAGGCCCCCCGGTAGATCACGCAGTTGTCGGTGGTCTCATAGACTTCAATCTGGCAGAGCAGGGGCAGGTCGGGCTTGAGCTGGTCCCAGATCCACACGGAGATGTTCTCGGCGGTGGAGAGGGGAATCAGGTCGTTGAGGAAGCGGTGGTCCAGCTTCGAGATCACCTTTTCCACCACCACCTTCGACAGGTCATCGAAGTCGATGATCATCCCCGACTCGGCATGCACCGAACCCTCCAGCAGCACGAACAGCTTGTAGCTGTGGCCGTGCAGATTCCGGCACTTGCCCGGGTGGTTGTAGATGAAATGGGCCGCTTCAAACGAGTATTCTTTGCGCAGGATCATGGCACTCACGATGAAAAGGCCCCGCAAGGACGGGGCCTTTCAGTCTACCAGGACAGGCCCTCAGAGCTTCAGGGTGGTGAAGAGGATGGCCAGCGGGGTCAGGGCTGCCAGGTTCTCCTGCCAACTGGAGTCACGACGGAAGCGCTGGGGCACCAGCACCGTGTCGCCGGGCTCCACGGCCTTGCTGTTCAGCCAGCTGTCCAGGATGCGGCCATCGGCCTTGAGCAAGCGAATATTCGCTGTATCGGCGTTGCGTGTGGTGCCGCCAGCGAGCCTGAGCAGATCCGGCACCTTCATGCCCTGCTCCACCTTGTAGGTGGCGAAGGGGCTGGCCGTCTCGCCCACCACATAGGCCGCTTCCGTGGCCCGGGGGATGATGATCTCGTCCCCATCTTGCAGTTCGACATCCGCCGCGGCCTTTCCTGTCAGGATGCCGCCGAAGTCCACCACCATGCGGTTCAGGTTGCCGGCCAACAAGGCGTGTAGCAGGGGGTTCTTCAGCAGCTGACCGGAGAGGGCGTTGCGCTTGGTCTCGTTCAGCCGCTCCAGGATCTCGTTAATGCCCTTGGCTGTTGGATCCTTCTCCGCCAGGCCCGATGCCTCGGCCGCCCGCTGCAGGGAAACGTCCTGGGTGCTCATGCGGCGGAGGAAGACCCCCGCCTTGGGCATGGCCTCGGTGGTCAGCCCCCCGGCCCGCTGAAGGAGCCCGCTCAGGGTCGATTTGGCCGTAACCAGGGTATAGGAACCGGGCCGCGTCACCTGGCCGGTGATCCGTACGGTGCGGTGCACCTTGAAATCCGGTTTCTCGAAGAAGCTCAGCTGATCATCGGGCTGGATGCGGGGATTCAGCGCATCGTCCAGGAGGGCCACCGGGCTGGCGGCCTCCGTGGACAGCAGCTTCGCCAGGTCCAGACGGATGGCCTCGCTGGGCATGCCATTCCTGCTGTGGGCCACCTCTGCCACCAGGCGATCCGCGTTCTTGGCGGGCACACCCGCCCGGAAGATCAGATCCGAGGCCCGCATGCCCGCATGGAAGCGGTAGGTGCCGGGCCGGGCCACAGGCCCCAGCACAGTGATCAGCCGGGGCAGGCGGAGGTCTTCCAGGCGAAACAGTTCCACTCGGTCCCGGTCCTCCAGCAGCAGGTTGTGAGCCGGATCCCCGGCCAGGGCCTTGTCCAGGTCGAAGGACTGGAAGCGGGTGGTGCCGTCCAGGGCCGTGTGCACGATCTCGCCCCGGGAGCGGTAGGTATCCGGCAGTACCTGGGCCTCGCGCTGCAGCAGGTCCGCCACGCGCATGCCCTCCGAGCGGGCGTAAGTGCCCGGCACCCGGGCCCAGCCGGACAGGTCCACCAGGGCTCCAGTGCGTTCCCGGCGCACGGGGGCCGATAGCACATCGCCCCGGCCAATAGCCACGCGAGTCGCCTCAGCCGTCGCCACATCCTGGCCGCGGGTGATGCCCGCGGTGTCCCGGTGGCGAAGGCTGAGGGTGCCCTCCCCGGCCTCCGGGGCGAAACCCCCGGCGAAGCGCAGGGCGTCGGCCACGGTCTCGCCAGGCTTCATCTCGAACTGCATGGCCGGAGGGCGGCCCGTCTGCTCCCAGCGCTGCAGCCACTCCGCCCGGACGCTGTCATCGGCCACCGTCAGCACAGGCTGTCCCGTCTCGGGATTGATCCTGATTCGATGATCCCCGGCGGGGGCCTCCTTAAGTTGAACCAGCTGCCGCTTCAGAAAGAAATAACGATCCTCCAGGGCCGCCCGCTCCGTAGGGCTGGGGACCACCGGCACCGCCGCGGCCCGAGCCATGTTTTTCGTATCCTTTGGCTCCGCTGCCGCATCCATGTCGACGGCATCTTTGTTGGGCTCCAATTGGGCTTCGATGGCTTTGATCTCCCGCTGGGCTCGTTCCCTTTGATCCTTGACGGGATCCGCATCGACGTCATCGAGCTCTGTCCGATCGCCCTTCCTGGATTCGGTGGAGACGGCCACCACTCGCTGAAAGGCGCCCTCCAGCAGCACCGCGTTCTGAACCAGGGGCACGAAGACCGTGTCGCCGTTCTGCAGGGCCACGTTGGGATTGCCCAGGCCCTCGGCCCGTAAGGGGTACAGGTCGAGGTTGTAGATCTTGCGACCTCCGCGCATCACCCGGATGTCGCGATAGCTGCCCACGGCGCTGGGGCCACCGGCCAGGCTGAGCACGTTCACCAGGGAGCTGAGGCTCGACACCAGGTAGCTACCTGGCCTGTAGACCTCGCCCATGACGAAGACCCGCACTTCGCGCAGTTTGATCACCTGCAGGTCCACCGTGGATTTCGAGAAGTTGCGGCTCACCAGCGCCTGCACCGCCTGCTTGGCCCTGCCGAGGCTGAGACCGCCCACCTTGGCCGTACCCACCTTGGGAATGACGATCTCGCCCCGGCCATCCACCTGCACCGGCAGGTCGAAGGTGGCGCTGCCGAACACATTGAGGTTCAGCCGGTCGCCGGTGCCCAAGACGTAATCCTCGGCGATGCCGCCCTCGGTGGCCGCCGAGCCCCGCTGGCGCACCAGGAACAGGTCCGCCGCAAAGCGGCGGGGCCCCTTCTCCCGGCGTTTCAGAAGGCGAATCTCTTCATCCTGCTTTTCGTCCTCACTGCGCTGCCGGGCGGCCTCTTCCGGCGCCACGGCTGGAAGCCCCGTGACCTTGGTGGGCACCGCCTCCGCCGTGCCCACCGCCCCGGCCTGCCCCGCTGCCTGCTTCAGCGCCTGGAGGTCCAGGCCCGTGGGAAGTTGGGCGCCCAGGGCCGAGGCGAGCATGAACGGAAAGACAAATCGGAAATAGCGCATCAGGACAGTCCCATAAAGAATGGCCAGGAGCAGGCCCAAGCCCGCCCCGTGGCAGCCGTTCGCTTGGTTCGAGTATGCCTTAGGGCTGGACCGAAGGCGCATGGAACCCGCCCTTCAGTGGTACCTGGGGTGGGAACCGGAGGCTTCCTTGAGCGGGTTCGGTACGACGAAGGGCACGACCTGGTTGATCTGGGCGGGTGCTTCGCTGGCGGCAGGCTCCTTCACCCGATCCTTGAAGACTTTGAGGGCCAGGAACACCAGGGCCAGGATTCCCAGAGTGGAGACAAGGGTGTGTCCGGGAAACACCGTGGCCCGGGCCATGGGCAGCGCCGCTAGGCCGAGGAGCAACGGCGTGGCGAGCCAGGCTCGGCCCCCCACCTTCTCCATCATCCAGTGGTGCAGGTGGCTGCGGTCAGCCTGGCCGAGGGGCCGCCCATTCCAGTAGCGGATGGCCACGACCAAGCTCACGTCCACGGTGGGATAGGCGAACACCCATAGCAGCAGGTTGGGTTCCCTCGGGGTAAAGGCCGCGACCGCCAAGATGGCGAACAGGGTGCCCAGCTTCATGGCCCCGCAGTCCCCAAGAAAGTGGTGGGCCTTGGGGAAATTGAGGAGCAGCACGGCGGCCAGCCCGCCCCACAGGATGGGGGACTGCGCGCCCAGCTTCCAGCCCAGCACTCCCAGCACCAGCGCCGCAAACCCCATGGACAGGCCGTTGATGCCGTCGATGAGGTTGTAGGCCTGCGGTAGGGCCCAATACCAGAGCATGAGCAGGGGGAACACAATGACCGGGTAGGTGCGCAGGGCCATGCCCAGGAAAGACACTTCGATAACAGGGCCCATGGTCTGCGTGGCGTGAAAGGCCAGCAACATGGCCACAGAAAGTCCTGCCGCAGCCTTGTAGCGGGCCCGCAGGCTGAAGCGATCATCGATCAGGCCCATCAGGGCCATGAGGTGGATGGCCACCCAGTCCAGAGTGTGCATGTGCCCGGCGAACCCACCGGAGAGCTGCACGCCCACCAGCACCACCCAGAGCGCCAGGCCACCGGTTCGAGGCGTGGGGCGGGCATGGTGTTTCCTATCGTCATCCGGGGCGTCCATCCAGCCGAACGGTGCGAGGTACCGGATCAGGCCCAGGGAGGCCCCCAGTCCCACGACTCCGCCTGCCAGTGTCTGGATCCAGATTGCCTGCACATCATCCTCAGCAAGAACCAACCTAGGCGAAGAGGGGCCCCAGCAGGAACCGGGGATGAAACAAAATCCGGACTGCAATTATTACACAGTTCCGAAATAACAACAGACAAGTGGGTAACAAGAGGGGAGCGGACCCGTAACGATCCGATTGGGATGGCCCCGACCAAGCTTGAATCCTGGCCTAAGATGGTTCCCCTGTTACACTGAACCTTGCCGATTTTCACCTGCTCCCCTTCGGCGGCGACCTCTGCAGGAAGCCCACCTCCCCCTCCTGGCTCAGGATTCGGCGGACGGGTTTCATGGAGCGATCGCAGGAGACCCGGGCCGGTGCCCGGGCTCAGGGGGGGCCAACGAGTGCCTAACAAAACCCCAAACGAGGCCGCGATGAAGTCAGGCTGGATGCACCGCAAGGAAGGGCCCGCAGGGCAACGTGGTTCGTTGTTCAAGGGCCCTGACACTGCGGGGCGCCAGCCTGACTTCATCCCTGCGGGCGAGGGGCGGCGGGCGGCGCGATGCTGTGTCACGCTCGTCGCGCGTAGTACCCGCTACGCTTCGACTCGCGTTCCTCGCCTCGCTCGCCCGGCGCCCCTCGCGCGGCCCCGTGGGGGTATTGTTAGGCACTCATAGGGCCCGAGGGCCCCGGAGAGTTCATGAACGCATTGAAATTCCATCCCACCACCGTGTCGGTGGATCTGGGCGGTACGCCCATCTCCATCGAGACCGGCCGCATCGCCAAGCAGGCTCACGGCGCCGTCGTCGTCCGCCAGGGTGACACCATGGTCCTCGTGGCCGTGTGCTACGGCACCCCCCGGGAAGGCATCGACTTCTTCCCCCTCACCGTGGACTACCGCGAGCCCGTGCTGGCCGCCGGCAAGATCCCCGGCGGCTGGTTCAAGCGCGAGGGCCGTCCCACCACCAAGGAAACCCTCACCAGCCGCCTGATCGATCGCCCGCTGCGCCCCCTCTTCGAAGAAGGCTACAACGGCGACACCATGGTCACCGCCCAGGTGCTCAGCTATGACGGCCAGCACGCCCCCGAAGTGCTCGCCATGGTGGGCGCCTCCGCGGCCCTCATCATCAGCGAGATCCCTTTCGTGAACCCCATCGGCGGCGTCCGCGTGGGCCGCGTCAACGGCGAGCTGGTGGTGAACCCCACCGTCGAGCAGCGCGTGGACAGCGACATCGACCTGCTGGTGGCCGGCACCGCCGACGCCCTGGTGATGGTCGAGTGCGGCGCCAAGGAAGTGCTGGAAGCCGACATGGTGAAGGCCCTCGCCTTCGGCCAGGAGCAGATCCGCATCCTGGTGAAGCTGCAGAAGGATCTGCAGGCCAAGGTGGGCAAGCCCAAGGTCGCCGCCGTCAAGGCCGTGCGCAACGACGCCCTTTACACCCAGGTGCAGACGGCCTTCGCCGAGAAGCTCTTCGCGGCGCTGACCATGAAGGTGAAGATCGACAGCTACAAGACCATCGACGGCCTCAAGAAGGAAGCCGTGGCCCAGTTCTGCGCCGAGAAGCCCGAGCTGAAGAAGGATCTGGTCGCCTGCTTCGACGAGCTGAAGGAGACCCTCTTCCGCAACGCCATCCTCAAGCAGGGCGTGCGTCTGGACGGCCGCAAGTTCGACCAGATCCGCCCCCTCAACATCGAGATCGGCGTCCTCCCCTCCGCCCACGGCAGCTGCCTCTTTACCCGCGGCGAAACCCAGGCCCTGGTCACCACCACCCTGGGCACCATCAACAACACCCAGATCATCGATGGCCTGGAAGAGGAGTACCGCAAGAAGTTCTACCTGCACTACAACTTCCCCGGCTACAGCGTGGGCGAGTGCAAGCCCAACCGCGGGCCCGGTC
>JBBRZL010000157.1:0-8246 GCA_038236735.1 Holophagales bacterium
GAACCCTCGGTACGCAGGATCAAAACCTGCTGCCTTACCACTTGGCTACTCCCCAGGCGGAAAAGCAAGCATAGCGCGGGTTCGCGTCCTGCCCAAGCCTCTGCTTGCGGCTCAGGGATTGGGCTTGGGGGTGAACCCGAACTCCTCGACGCCCAGCAGGTCGGGGCGCACCTGGACGGCTTCGCCGCGCTCGATGCGGCTGAGGGCGCGGTGGCCGGTGGCGGCCTCGTAGGCCAGCAGCACCTTCTCCTCGATCTGCTCGCGCAGGTTGTTGTTCAGGGGATAGGCGATGTCCTTGAAACTGCCGTCGCGCTTGCGGCGGCTCGGCATGGCCACGAAGTAGCCATCCTCCCCCTCCACCACACGTAGGTCGCCCACCAGGAAGCAGTCGTCGATGACAAGGGCGGCGAAGGCCTTGAGCTTGTCGTCGCCCTCCACCTTGGTGATGCGGATGTCGGTGATGTTGAACATGTCAGCCCTCGGTCTTCGGTCCCCAGGCTTCAGGAGCGAGGCCAGTGTCCAGCTTAGCCGATCTCGATCCAGCCCCACTGCCGGCCGGTGGTTTCGCCGCGCCGGTAGGAGTAGAGCAGGTCTGGGCGGCAGACGGTGCAGAGGGCCACACTGCCGTCCAGGGCCGGCTCCAGACCGAGGTCCAAGGCCTGGGCGCGCAGGAAGCCGTGCAGATCCAGGTGGGGCTTGCGGTCGGGGACTTCATGGCGCAAGGTCTCCTGCCAAGCGGGATCCAGCCGGGCGGCCTCGATGACTTCCTCGCCCACTTCGAAGTGACAGGCGAGGATGGCTGGGCCGAAAGCCCAGACGAGGCTCTCAGGAGCACCGCCCAGGCTGCGATAGCGGGCTACCCCCCGGCGCAGGATGCCGAAGCCGGGGCCATCGAAAGGGGTGACATCGCCATGCCCGGTGGCGCCCCGCCATCCCGCATGCAGCGCAGCCACCCAGGGGCGCCCGCCCGGGAGCAGGCCCGCCAGCAGGATGGGCACGCAATCGGCCACGCGCACGCCGATGCGCAGGCCTGGGACGGTGGTCCAGAGGCCATCGCCCTCCACGACGGCCTCAGCGGGGTCGGAGGCCTCCAGCACGCCGCACTGATGCACCTGGTTCAGGCGCCGGGGCGGCAGGTCCTCGGTCGGATCCAGGCGTGTGGAGAAGCCCCAGCGCAGCGGAAAAGGAGGCGAAAGATCCGGGATCAGCACCGGAACTTCAATCCTTGGTTCCGAGCCGGGCTTCCATCCACTTCTTGATGCGGTTGGCATCGCCCAGTCGCGTGTATTTGCCCCAAGAATCCAGGAGGATCACGAGCACGGCGCGGTTGCCGAGCATCGCCTGCATGACGAGACAGCGGCCGGCCTCTTCGATGTAGCCGGTCTTGGAGAGGCCGATGGTCCAGCGGGGGTTGCGCACCAGGGCATTGGTGTTGGGAAACTGGATGGTGCGGCGGCCGGCCTGGATGGAGGTCTCGGGGCGGGTGCTGAAATCCCGGATCTCGGGATAGCGATAGGCGGCCTGGAGGATGCGGGCCAGATCCCAGGCCGTGGCCACGTTATTGCTGGACAGGCCAGTGGGATCCTCGAAGCGGGCGCCAGTGAGACCCAACTCCTTGGCCTTGGCATTCATGGCCAGGACGAAGACGGCCAGGCCGCCCGGAAAGGTGCGTCCCAGGGCGTGGGCGGCCCGGTTTTCCGAGGCCAGCAGGGCCAGCAGGAGGGCCTGCTCCCGGGGTAGCCGTGTACCCACGGGCAGGCGCGACCGGCTGTGCCGGAGCAGATCCAGGTCCTCGTTGGTGATGGTGAGCACTTCCTGGGGGTCCAGATGGGCGTCCAGCAGCACCATGGCGGTCATGAGCTTGGTGAGGGAGGCGATGGGCACCGAAGCCCCGGCCTGCTTCTCTACCAGAGCCAAGCCCGTGCCCTGATCCAGCACCAGGGCCGAGGCAGACTTCAGGGATAACCGGGCCAGGTTAGGGGAGGCGCCGGCACTCAGAGCCGCGCAGCCCGCGGCCAGTACCAATCCCAGCAACCGGCTGCCTGGCCTGAACCCCATGCATCCTCCAGAAGATTTCGACTGTCGATACTTCTTCCTAGTCTATCGGATCTGGAGGTCCATTGCTCAAGTCATTGAGCCCTCAAGGCCAAAGCAGGGCGAGGATGCTCAAATCGGTCACGGCCCAGGCCCCGAGGCCCCAGTACATGCCCGCCTCGTGCTGCTCCTCGGTCATGGTCCGCCACCGCCGCAACCAGGGCAGGAGGATTGCCAGCCAGGCCAGCAGGGAGCAGGCCATGGGCCAGGCCGGGCGGCCCGTGGCCTGCACCCCGAAGGCGAAACACCCATGGGCGAGGAGGGCCGCTACCAGGGCCAGGACCAGGCTGCGGCCCACCCCCACGCGGATCACCAGGGTGCGGTCGCCCCGGCGGCCGTCCTCCTCCACCTGGTAGATCTGCGTCATGGGATACAGCGTCGCGAACAGGAAGGCGAAGCCCAGCGAGGCAAGCAGGATGGCCCCACTGAAGGGCCGCCCGGTCAGGGCCCAGCCAGCCAGGGGGGTGAGCAGGCCGAAGCCCAGGCAGTTGATGAGCAGATCCCAGCCGGCCCGGGCCTTGAGGCGTGGTGGCGGCACGGAATAGAGCACGCTCATGACCACGCAGGCGAGGTTGATGAGGGCGAAGGGCAGGGGCAGCAGGAAGCCCAGGACCGTGGATGCGGCCAGCATGAGCGTCGAGACGGCCAGCAGGTGTTCCGGTGGTTTGGGGGGCGCCTTCAGGTAGCCGATGTCGCCCTCGTCCTGGTCGAAGGCGCTGTTGATGGCGAGGGTCCCGCCGTTCATCAAGGCCACGAAGACCAGCCAGCCGAGCAGCGTGGGCCGGGCCCGCAGTCCCCAGCCAGCCGCCACCAGGGTACCCAGGAGGAAATGCGCCGACATGATGGGCCATTCCAGGGGCCGCAGGTGCAGGAGGTAGGGCAGCAGCTTCGGGCCGAGCAGGCGTTCGAAGAATCCGCGCAGCCGGAAGGATCTGGAAGGGGTGCTTTCACCCACGCTCAGGCCTCCCGGACCAGGGTCTGGATGTTCGAAACCTGCGGCAGTGGCTGGACCAGGGTTTCCATGGCCGCGAAGAGATGGGGCACGCTGAAGTCCGTATCCACGCACATGGCGTGGGGCAGGGACAGCGGGATGACGTAGCAGGGAAGCTCCGGCATCTTCGTGAGGCCCTTGAGGAGGCGATCGGTGCAGCTCACGGCCACGAGAAGGTCCGGGCGGTACTCCCGCGCTTCGCGGTAGGCCTTGTGGCTACGGTTGGTGATGCGGCCTTCCCACCGGTTCAACAGCGCCGCGTTCATGTAGTCGCCGACCGGGCACAACCCACAGTCATAGCAGGCCTGGAGGTCGTCGAGGATGCCCGCCTTGCAGCGGGCCATCTGGATGCAGTGGGGCAGGAGAATGAGGGCCCGCCGGGCGGGGCGGGCCGCAAAGGCCTCACGCACCCGCGCGTTGTTGTGGCCACAGAAGGAGAGGATCCAATCGTCTTCATGACCGAGCCACCGTGCCAATGGCCGGATGGCATTGGCCCAGAGGGTGTCCTGGCGCATGACAGAAGTTCGGTTGCGGAGGTAGGCCTGTCCCCGCAGGAAACTCGGCCAGACCGAGGCCAGTGCGGCCACCCCCCCCAGCATCCACCATCCCCGCCCGCTGGCCTGCAGCAGCATGCCTGAAAGCGAGAGCGCCACGAGAGAAAGGGGCACCCCCCGGCGCACCCAAAGGAACAACAGGCCCTGTTCCTCCGGCAGTGGGCCGGGAGCTGACAGGGCACGCAGCTCTTTCACTTGGCGGCTCCAGCGAGTCCGACCATCTTCTTCAGATCGTCATCCTTCCAGCGCAGGCCACCGCCGAAGAAGATGGTGCGGAGTTCCTTGTTGGCGATGTCCTGGACGCCGGCCTGGATGTAGGCGCCCTTCCAGAACTGGTAGCTGCTCGTGAAGCGATAGCGGGGCTTCGGTTTGTCGTCCCGCTTGGTGAAATCGTAGGCCAGGACTCCCACCCGGAGTCGGTCCTGGTCGAAGGCGCGGAACTCGAGGCCCGCGCCGCCCTTGCTCTCGACGATACCGGCAGAGAACACCAAGGGGCCGATGCGCTTGGCGAACTGGGCCGAAGCGGTGAAGGCCTGGTCCGTGGTCACGTTCCGGTTGCTCGTCAGGACGGTGACAGGCTTGCCCGTGACGGGATCGAGCTGGGTGATGGTGCTCGTGCTCGTGTTGATCTTGCCATCCGGCGTGGAGGCGAAACCGAGCGCGTACCAGTAATCCGGGCGGGGTACGATATCGATGCCAAGGCCCACGCGGCTGTCACTGCGCTTGGACCACTGGGCGGCGCTCATGTCGAGGCGGAAGTCCATCTTGTTGAAGCCGCCCAGCATGTTGTTCACGTTGTCCACGGCTTCATTGATCTTCTTGACGGTGGTCTCGTCGTTCAGCAGTTTGCCCAGGGTACCCTCGCCGTTGTTGAGGCGGTCGGTGAGGATCTTGAGGTTGTCCGCCGTGCCCTGGAAGCTCTGGGCCATCTTGTGCACATCGGCCATGGTGCCCTTCAGCTCGGGGCGATTCTCGTCGATCATGCCATTGAGGTTCTTCGCCATGGTCTCGAACTGCTGGGCCAGCCTGGGCAGGCGGTCGCGCAGGTCCGTGGTCAGGGATTCCACGTTGGCCATGGTGTTGCTGATGGCGCCGTGGTTCTCCTGGGCCATGGAACGAAATTCGGCGGTAAGCACCCGGATGTTGTCCACGATCTCGTTCAGCTTTTCCCGGCCCTGCTCGCCACCGATGGATTCATTCATGGACTGGGTGATGCCCTTCACGTTCTTCCCGATTTCGGACATGGTTTCCATGAGGTTGTCCAGGCTGATGCCCGCCTTGCTGGGCAGGGGCGTGCCCTCGGGAAAGGGGCCCTTGGCGGAATTGCCCGGATTGAGGTCGATGAACTTCTCGCCCAGGATGCCGATGGAGCCCAGAGAGACAGTGGCATCCGCGTAGATCGGCACATCCTTGGAAATGTTCACCACGACGCGCGCCTTGCTATTCTCGAGACTGATGGTGCGGACTGTGCCCACGGGCACGCCAGCGACCAGGACCTTGCTCTGCGGGCTCAGTCCCGCCACCGAGTCGAAGATGGTGAAGTGTTCGGACTGGTTCCGCTTGCCACCGAGTTCCAGCTTTTCCGTGCGGAAGATCAGTACGGCCACGAGGACAATGGCGCCCGTGAAGAAGAGACCGACCTTGGTTTCGAGCTTCATGCGCTGGCCTCCTGAGATTTTCGCTTGGGCGGGGGCGGATCCTCAAGGAAGGGGCCCTCGGCATCTCCCCGGAGAAACTGCTGGATGACGGGATTGGGGTTGACTTTGAAGACCTCCGGCGCCTCGCAGGCAATGCACTCGCCATGGAAGAGCAGCGCAATGCGATCGGCAATCTCGAAGGCGGATTTCAGGTCGTGGGTGATGGTGATGCTGGTGATGCCCAGTTCGTGCTTAAGGTCGAGAATGATGCGGCCGATCACGTCGGTCATGACCGGGTCCAGGCCCGTGGTGGGTTCGTCATAGAGCAGGATCTTGGGCTTGAGGGCGATGGCGCGGGCGAAGCCCACCCGGCGCTTCATGCCCCCGGACAGCTCGGCAGGTTTCAAGGCGTCGGTGCCCTTCAAGCCCACCATGGAAAGGCATTCCTCCACGCGGGAACGGATCTGGTCTTCGGTCATCTGCTGATGGCGCCGGAGGCCAAAGGCCACGTTTTCGAATACAGTCATGGAATCGAACAGGGCCGCCATCTGGAAGCACATGCCGATGCTCTGGCGGACCTCGAACAGTTCTTCCCGGGAAAGATCCGCGATGATCTTGCCCTCGACGGCCACATGGCCCGAGTCGGGTTTGAGCAGGCCCATGATGCAGCGGAGCAGAACCGTCTTGCCGGTGCCAGAACCGCCCAGCACCACGAGACTCTCACCCTCCTCCACCTGGAGGTTGACGTTGGACAGCACGACCTTGGGACCAAAGGCCTTGGAGAGGTTGGCGACCTCGATCACGGACATGTCGTCACACCAGCAGCAGTTTGGTGAGAAAGAAATCAGAAATGAGAATCCACAACGAACTGGTCACCACGCTGCTGGTGGGGGCTTGGCCCACGCCTTCGGCGCCACCCTGGGTGCGATAGCCCTTCCAACAGCCGACCAGGGCGATGATCGCCCCGAACACCAGGCCCTTGATGAGCGCGATGCCAAGGTCGCTGAAGGCCAGCAGCTTGTAGAATTGGTTGCCATAGACGAAGGAGCTCTGGCCCTCTACGCCCACGAGGATCAGATAGCCGCCCCAGTAGCCGATGTAGATGGATACCACGGTCAAGAGTGGCACCATCACTACAGAGGCCAGAAGCCGGGGCACGAAGAGGTATTGGATCGGATCCGTGGCCAGGCATTCCAAGGCGTCAATTTGTTCTGTGACCTGCATGGTGCCGAGTTCCGCGGCCATGGCGGAACCAATGCGGCCCGATAGCATGAGGCCCGTGATCACAGGGCCCAGTTCGCGAACGATGGCGAGGCCCTCCACCTGGGAGGCAAGCCCTTCTGCCTGGAACTGCCTGAACCCGTAGGCCAGCTGGACGGCAAACACCATGCTCACGGCGAGGCTCGTGAGCATCACCACCGGCAGCGAGTTCACGCCCAGGGATTGGAACTGGTTCAGGAGGTTCTTCCCGTCAAAGGGACGCTTGAAGGCCGCGACAAAGGTCCGGCCCGCGAGGACCGCAAAGTCCCCGAAGGTATCCGCGGCCCTGAGGACGCCAGCACCGACGTTGTCGAAAAAAGTCAGGACCATGGGGCTCCGCACCTAAAGAACTAGCTTAACCCACCCTTCTTCTGCCGGGACCGGAGCTTTGGGGCGCCCCCCTCGCGGGTGGTCTGGGGGACCCTGCTGAGGGCCAAGGCATCGGCGGGAACATCCCGGGTAATGGTGCTGCCCGCGCCGATGAGCGCCCCGTCGCCGATGACCAGGGGAGCTACCAGCTGGGTGTCTGAGCCGATGAAGACATGCCGGCCGATGGTGGTGCGGTGCTTGTTCACACCGTCGTAGTTGCAGGTGATGACGCCCGCGCCAATATTGGTGCTCTCGCCGATCTCGGCATCGCCAACGTAGGCCAGGTGGTTGGCCTTGGCGCCGCGGTGGAATTTCGCCTTCTTGGTTTCCACGAAGTTGCCAATGTGGACGCCCTCAGCCAGATCGGTGCCTTCCCGCAGCCGGGCGAACGGACCGACCTTGGTGCCGGTGCCCACCACGGCCCGCTCGATGACGCAGTAGGGCCGGATCTCAACGCCTTCGCCCAGGATTGAATCCGTGATGACCGTGCCCTGGCCGATTCGGCTGCCTTCACCCACGATGACGCTGCCCTCCAGGCGCACGCCTGGTTCCAGCAGGACGTCGCGGTGCAGGACCACTCGGGGCCCGACCAGCGTGCTGTCGGGATGGAGGAAGGTCACGCCTTCGGTCATCCAGTGACCCTGGATTCGCTGCTGCGCAGCGGCCTGGAGGGTGGCCTGATCCTGGCGGGAGTTCATGCCCGCCAGCTCCTGGGGATCGCAGACTTCCACGGCCACGGGGATGTTTTTTGCCACTGCCGCCACTGCGTCCGTGAGGTAGTACTCCCGCTGGGCATTGTCGTTCGTCAATCCCAGCAGCGCGGCGCGGAGGGCGGGCCAGGGCAGGGCGTAGGCCCCGCCGTTCACGCGCTGCACGGCGAGCTGTTCCGGGGTGGCATCCTTGGCTTCCACCAGCCCGGCGAGTCGGCCATCCGCATGCTGGAGCACCCGTCCATAGAAACCTGGCGAGGGCAGGTCCATGGCCAGCAGGAGGGCTTTGGCGGCACAAAGGCGGACGACGGTGGCGGTCGAAGTGAGTGGCACGTCACCGCAAAGAATGGCCACCTGGCTGGCGCCCAGGCGATCCAGTTCCGGGATGCAGACCTGCAGGGCATGACCGGTGCCCAGGGGCTTGCCCTGATCCACGCTGGTGACGGGACAGGGCAACAGGCCTGCCTTCTGCCAGGACGCCAGTGCCGCCAGGAGCTGGTCTTTGCCGTGGTGCACCACCACGACCACGCCGCCCAGCTCCGGTGGCAGCGTTCTGAGGACCCACAACAACGAAGGATCCCCCAACACGGGATGCAGCACCTTGGGAAGCCGGGATTTCATGCGGGTTCCA
>JBBRZL010000158.1:0-8135 GCA_038236735.1 Holophagales bacterium
ACGCATCCGGACCCCGGCGGTGGTCCCGATTGGCCAGGGCCCTTTGGATCCCAGCCCTTCACGCTGAACCCTGGGGATGAGTTCATGCCCACGGTCCAGGAGCCCATCCGGAGCTGGGTGGATGTGCCCTTCGCGGTCCAGGGCGGCACTGGTCAACCCTTCGGGGGGGCCCAGGTGCAACTCCTCCCCGCCCACGGGCCCTCCGGTTGGACCTATGGCTATAGCCCCACCACTTCAGCGGATGGCAGCGGAAACCTGTCCTGCAACCTGCCCCAGGGCGAAACCCTGCGCATCGAGACGGTGCCCCAGGGCTGCGACCCGTGGTGGTCCGGCTTCCTGGTGCTGACCGTACCCAGCCCGGTACCCCTGGAGCCCTTCCTGCTGAAGGCCACGGTGCTGAAGCCTTCCACCTGTGCCGGGATGTGACCCATGCGCCGACGCCGATCCCGCTTCCTCCCCGTCGCGCCCCTGTTATTGGGCCTGTCCTTGATGGGCCAGGACCTTCAGTTGGGGCTGGACCGGCAGTACCCCCGGTCCCTGGACATCAACCCCCCCACGGGGTTCCTGCATCTGGACTCTGCGCCCTCTTGGGCCCTGAGTCTCCGCTTCAGCCACGACCTCTGGGCGCCCCGCGAGGGCCAGGCGCTGGAAGGCACGGCGGGGTTCCGCCTGCCCAGCGAGCGCCAGCTCACCTATCGCAATTCCGCCGGGGCTGCCGGCGACGTGTCGGCGCGGCAGCGCCTGGAACTCCAGCCCGCGCTGGGCGCCTTGTTCCGCTTCGACCGTCCCTTCGGCCTGCCCCTGGCGGCGGGCCTCGGCCTGGAGGCGCGCCGGGAGCGGCTGATCTTGAAGGACGGCGGCCTCGAAAGCGCGGGCACCCTGACACGGGTCTGGCTGCGCGGCGTCCTCCGGCATCGCTTCTGCGCAGACGGCTTCGGCCCCTTCCTCGCCCTGGAAGGGGCGTTGCCGCTGAGCTCGGCCCCCACTCCCTCCGGCGTGGACTACCTGGCGGATCTCGATAACCTGGGCCAATCCAGCCACCCCGGTACCGCGGCCAAGGCCCACGCGCCGGGCTATGGTCTGGTCCTGGCCGTTGGGTACCGCTTCGGCCGTCTGGCCCCCGCTGCCCTGGTCCGCACCTTGGTCGCGCCAACGACCTCGCCAACGCCCGCGCCGGTCCCGCCCATGAAAAGTGCCCCGCCCAGGTTCGAGGCACCCCTGCACCCCGCCATGGTTCCGGCCCCCCAGCCCCAGGCGGATGCTGTCCCGCTCTTGCCTGTTCCAGCCGGCGAAGCCCCTGTCGCCGGGTTGCCCAGCACCATCGTGCTCGACGAAGCCGCCCTGCATTTCGCCCTGGACCGCTCCGACATCCCCCCTCAGGGCATTGTGATGTTGAAGGCCTGGGCCCGGCGCATCAAGGCGCTGCCCTGTCCCCCGCTGATCTCCCTGGTCGGCCATTCGGATGCCACGGGGCCCCGCGCCCACAACGTGCGGCTCTCCCGGGCCCGGGCCATCGCCGCTGCCCGGGTGCTGCGGGCCGAGGGCCTCGCCGTCGCCCGCATCGAGGGCCTGGGCCCGGACGAGCCTCTCGAGACGAACGATACGGTGGAAGGCCGGGCCCGGAACCGTCGCGTGGAAATCCATCTGGAAAGCGAGGGCATCGACGTGAGAAACCGCACCCATAGCAACCTCGTGGCGGAGCCCGCCGGCCTCAAAGCCAACTCCCGCCGACCCCAGAATTCCCTCTCGAAGAGCCGCCCATGAGGAGGCTGGCATGCGGTGCCTTCTCGCAGCGGGCCACCATGCTTGGCGGAGCCCCTTTCCGAGCTACTGGCCCCTGGGTGGCCGCTCTGCTGGTCTTTCTGGCCGTCCTGGCCCTCGCTTGCGGCGGGGCCAGGACGTCTTATCCCGCGCCGGATCCCATCACCCTCCTGGTGAATCAGCCCGCCGAAGGCGTGGTGCTGGACACCGCGAACCTGGTCCTCATGGGTCAGGTGTCCAAGGTCGACGCCTTCGTGGCCTGCAATGGGAACCCGGTCACCGTGGACGCCCGGGGCGCCTTCCGGGCCAGCCTGCAGTTGACGGTGGGCGAAAATCTCATCACAGTGCAGGCCTGGCGGGTCGAGGATGCCAAGGCGGGCCGCGGCAGCGGGCTGCTGCCCCCGCAGGGTCGGGTCGCCGCCCAGGTGGTGCGGAAGGTGTCCTACCGGCTCCCGGACTTGACCCTGGTGGTGGCGCAGCCATCGGAGGGCGCGGTCTTCACCGTGACTCCCATTTCGGCCGCGGGCACCGTGTCCGATGCTTCTGCGTCCGTGACCCTCAATGGCATGCCCCAGACCGTGGATGCCTCAGGGCATTTCGCGGGCAATTTCGAGCTGGCCTCCGGCACCAATCTCCTGACCTTCCAGGCCACGGCCAGCGGCAGCCGCAGCGCCAGTGCCACCCGCACCGTCACCTACACGCCCGTGGGGCCAGGGGCCCTGTCCGTCCACATCCAAGCCCCGGCCGAAGGCCTGCTCACCCGGGCCGCCATGGTCCCCGTGACGGGCACGGTCTCCGATCCCACCGCAAGTCTCAGCGTGAACGGCCAGCCCACCGTGCCGGAGCATGATGGCACCTGGAGCCTGGTCCTGGCGCCGCCCGAAGGGAGCATCACCATCCTGGCTCAGGCCACCCTGGGCTCGCTTGCCGCCCAGGACGCCCGCCACATCACCGTGGACCGCACACCCCCCGTGATCACCTGCGCCGTGCCCGCCCTGGTGACCAGTCCCACCCTGGCCCTGCAGGGACAGGTGGATGATCCCACCGCGCTACTGACCCTCAATGGACAGTCCCTGTCCCTGGATGCGAGCGGTACTTTCCGCGGAAGCATCGGTCTCAGTCAGGGCCCCAACACCCTGCACTTCCTGGCGGTGGATCCAGCGGGAAATATGAGTGGGCTGGATCTCCATACGGTGCTCGACAACATTGCCCCAGTCGTGACCATCACCACCCCGGTTGAAGGGTGGATCACCAATCAGCACAACGTCCTGGTGAAGGGTAGTGTCGATGATCCCGCCGCCCGGCTCCTGATTGCGGGGCAGAGCCTTATGCCAGAGGCCAATGGGGCGTTCGAAGTGATCCTCAGTCCAGCCGAAGGCGCCCAGCTGATTGTGGCACTGGCCACGGATCCCGCAGGCAATACGGGTCACGCCACCCGGGGCATCACCGTGGACTGGACCCCTCCAGTCATCACCTTCCTGGATCCCACCCCGGCCGAGGGCTCGTTATGGAAGGATTCCAAAGTCCCCCTGGTGATTCAGGTGAACGAAGTCTCGACGCTCCAGGTGAATGGCCAGTTCCTTCCCGCGGATGCACCGACGGACGGCCGCATTCTGGCCAAGTGGGACCTGTCTGCGGACGAAGGTGTGTTCGCGCCAACGGTCACGGCGACGGATCGGGCCGGCAATGTTTCCACAGCCACACGAACCCTCCAGGTTGGACTGACGGTACCTATGATTGAAATCCTGTCCCCGGCGCTGGATGCCGCGGGACAATTCACCACCCGCAATCCCAATATGACCTTGCGGGGAAGGGTTCGCGCCTCTGACTTCGTGAAGCCCTTTCAGATGACCCGTGGAGGAGTGCCTTTAGAAGTCAATCCGGATGGCTCCTTCACCTTCGATTGGAACTTGCTGGAAGGATCCAACACCGTCGCCTTGGACGTACTCACGCGCTTTGGCCATCGCGGTCAAAGGCAAGTCCTGGGGAATCGGTACACGACGCCCTTTGGCGTTCGGATCGAGTGGCCCTTGAACGGCTTCGTCACGCCACTCACCTCCACCGAGGTCAAGGGAAGGGTCCAACGTGAGGGGACAGCAGTCTCTGTAAATGGAGTGCCCGCCCCGGTGGATCCCCGGACGCTCACCTTTGTCGCCACACTTCCACTTAGTTCCGGAGAAAACACCCTGGTGGCTGTGGCCACCGACACCGTGGGCAACACAGGGCAGGACCAGGTCAAGGTCACGGCAGTGCAGGGGGTGGACACACATTACCGTTGGGAATCCCCCGCGAACAAGGCCCGCTTCGCCACCCGAACGATAAGGATTACCGGACAGGCGGATCTCCCTGGGGTCTCCAGTGTGACGGTGAATGGTACTTCCTTACCCCTAAGTGGCATCGGTACCGGCGGTCATTTCGAGGGGGATCTCCGCCTCGATCACGAGGGTCTCAATGTTCTCTTAATGGAAGTTCGAACCATGGATGGCGACCCCCGACTCGAGCGGAGGGATGTCTACTACCAGCCAACCCTTCCACGCATTCGACTCATCAATCCAGATTCTGCCAGGCCTGGTGACAGCATCTCCGTCCAGGTGCTTCCGGAATTGGGCACCAATCTGCAGTACGCCGACCTGAAGTTCCAAGGGCGCTTCCTGGCTCGGGTGAGTGCGCCCTTTGCGCCGATCCAGGTCCAGATTCCCTCGGCTGCCACCGTGGGTGGCAGCCTGCTCCTGGAGGCTCTTGGCCAGGACGACCAGGATCAGCAGGTCCAGGCCCGCGGCTATGTGACCATTTATGGTGGCGGAGCCTTGCTGGTAAAGGCATTCGATGACCGAACGGGTCTGCCCTTCCGTAAGGATGCCCCGGTCTCCGGGGCCACAGCGGCTATGCCCGTTGTGACTGTCGCGGTGGAAGGGGGAGAATCCCATGCGCTGGATGATCGGGGCCAAGCAGCCCTTGCCACGGCCCTTCCCAGCAGCTGGGTGAAAATCAGTTCACCAGGGTGGGCCCAGGTCTGGCGGCTAGGTGGCCTGAAATCGGGCCAAGCAGAGGCCCTGATTGGGGCGCGATTGACCCCCCTGGCCGACCCGAAAACAGTGGACCTGGGGGCCGAGGGCATTCAGATCCAGTTGGCGGACCCAAGGGGCCAGTCCCTTTCGGTGACACCCCTTTCAGGGCAAGGCCTACCCGCCTTGCTCCCCCTGGGGTGGAGTCCCATACGCGCCTGGTGGATCGAGGGCTCGGCGACCTTCCCGGGCAAGGCCAGCGTGACACTTCCCAGTACTGCCCCGCCTGAGCTTGCATCAGCCCTATTCCAGTGGGTGAAGTGGGATGCGGAGGCCAAACAGTGGACTGCTCTGGCTGTTGCCCAGGGAACTGCTTCTCTGACGGATCTGCCCATCACCGGCGCGGGTGGTTGCGCCCTGATCCTCCGCGATCCCGATCCCATCCATCCTCCCGAACCCCTGGTCGGTGAAAAACTTCAGGGAGTTGCCACAGACGGTTGGCGTGAAGGGCTCAAGCTTTCCACCAGCCAAGGCTTTCAGGTGATGCCCACCACAGAGGCGATCCAAGGGGCTCGCATGGAGCCCAGCCTTCGTTTGGAGTTCGATGGGGAAGTCCCCTTGCCTAGCGGCCTCATCCTGCAGGCGGACACGCTGGAAAGCTATGTCATGTTCGACCAGCGCCTGATCGAGCCGGAAAGCTACAGCCAGGATCTGGCTCTGCATCGGTATTCCCTGCTTGTGCAACCGGATGGAAGTCACCAGCTCCTGTCTCCCAGCGACAGCCTGTTGCTGCGTTTCCCCATACGCATGTCGCGCCGTTTCACCAACAGAGAATTGGTGGAAGGACGCATCCTGGTGGGCTTTTACCACGACGGAACCCGCCTGTTGGAAAGCGGCACGGACTTGTTTGGTGTGAATGGTGGCCAGGTCACCCGGGACGGTATTCAGGCCCTCTTTGAGGCTGGGGCGTTCACTGCTTCCACTCTCGTCCGCCTTCAGGGCGAACCGGACGCCGTGGCCGTCTGGCCCGAATTGTCTACCTTGAATCTCGTGAAGGCCTTCCAGCTGGATGTGGTGGGCAACCTGCAAAAAGGCGTGGGGTTCAGGTTCACGGATTTGAATCTCGATGCCGGGGCCAAGCCGATCCTTTTGGCGCGCCGAGTGGTTCATGGCGAGCGGCTGATTCTCGCCGTGGGTGAACTGGAAAAGCAAGGCAGCAGCTGGTGCCTGAAAGTGACTGAAAACCTTCTTCCTGTGCTGGAGGGCGGAGCCTTCGCGGTTCTCGTGCCGAACCAGGCCTGGGGTTGGCAAAGTGGGGTAACTTACGCGCCTGGGGCGCTGCTGCAAGCCCAGCGACAGAAGTCAGTCCAGGCCACCAAGTCCCTGGTTGCCGGGGATAATTCTCTGCCCGACGTGGTTTTGAATGCGGGCTGGTTCAAGGCGGTCAGTGGTGCCGACGGCCACTTCGCCGCACCCGCAATTCTCCCCGCAACTGAAACCATTACCTTGAGTGGTGAACGCCGGGACCTGGGGTTGGCGGGTTCTCTCACCGCGTCGGTGCCAGCCACGGGCCTTGAACTTCGTCTCGCCAGCATCCCGTTCAAACTGCTGGCGGTCTCGCCCGTCGAAGGCGCTGTGGTAGGTCTGGGTGAAGCACTGGAAATCGCCACCAGTACTCCGATCGACCCCGGTGGTTTCCAGGATGTGCGCTTGCTGATGATCTCCCCCGGCGTAGAACCGATACTGGCCGCCAGTAGGATCTCGGCCACCTCGACCAAGGCCGCCACAGGTTCCTACCAGACCGCTAGGATCCCCTCCCAGGTCTCCAAAATTTCTGCACAGCCCACCAAGGGATCCACGCCAACCACCGAGGGCAAGTCCTCTAAGGCCAAGCGGGCCTCAGAGAAAACCAGTGCCAAACCACGTTCCGCTGAAACCAAGAACGCGCAGACCCTGCTGCCAGATCTGGCCCCCAGCGAGGTGCCCCTGCGCCGGACTCTCTCCCTCGACGGCCGGACGCTGCTGCTCGTTCCTGAGCAGATCCTGCAGGCGGGCGCCGAGTACAAGCTCGCCATCCAGAACCTCAGAGGCGCCAGTGGTGAGGTACTTTCCCTCGCCGAGCGGAATTTCAAGGCCGTTTCCCAGGCCGTCAATGTGGGCGTGGATTTCAACCGCATGCAAGTGTCCTACCCCAATGAACAGTTTGATATCACCGTCACCGTTCCCGCCGGTGCAGCACCGGCCTGGTCCGCCGTTGAGGTGGAGGCGAGCAGCTTTGGCTCCTCGGGCACGGCCATCATGCCGCCCCTGGGGGATCTCACCTTCCAACTCAAGGCTGGGCTGGGCGAGCCTCTTGCGGTCACCGTGCACCTGCGGGATGGCAACCAAATCCAAGGTACGCTTTCCCGCTATGTGGCCGACGACGGCCGGACAACCTTGAGCCAGGCGGGGGGCCGGGTCGAAGGGCCCGGGGGCCTTGCCATGGTGATACCGGCGGGTGCCCTGGATTCCCCGGTGGAGTTCAAGCTCCTGCCGCTCACCGAACCCATCCAGGTGGCCGACGGTGTCTTGCAGGAGGGGGAAACAATTCAGCCCGCCCTGCAGGTCCAGATTAAGGGGAGTATTCATCTGACCCAGATGCCCGTGGTGGAATTCCCTGCCACCCTCGTGGGCCCTGAAATGGACACGACCCCGCGGTTGGTCGAGAACTTCGGCAACGGTCCCATCACCATTCTTGCCAAGGCCTTCTACTCTCTGCCGGACGGCTCCAGGAGCGAATGCTTCCAGGTCGTGGATTCGGGCCTGGTCAAAGAAGAGAACGGAACCCGCAAGGTCGTCACTCAAGGGGGACTGCGTTATCCCGATGCTGAGAGTACGCCTCAATCCCTGGTCACGCAGAGAACTCTCCCGAGTGCCAAGAAATCGGTGGGCGTCCAGAGCACTGCGGCAGGCCCCGTGGCGGCTTCCGCCCTGGATTGCGCAACCCGGATGGTGGCGGGTGTCGACATCCAGCCGCCCTTCCAAACCAGTCAGGCTGCCTTGAGTCTATTGCAGATGGGTGGAGGAGGATTCGCCGCGGAGTTGAGCCTGCAGCTCGTCATGCTCTCCTATCCGGCGCTATCCACCGGGTTCAAATACCACTCCGGCCGCGTCTTCCGCAATTTCAATTCAGGTGAGGGTTGCGACACCCCCTCGGACACCTGCTACGCACCCCTGGCCGGGGCTGAGGTCTACCGCGGGGTTCGCCGAGTTCCCGGCATCAGCGATCCCCAGCGGGGCAGGATCCTGGCTGTGACGGATGATTGCGGCCGGTATGTCATCAACGGCATCCCCTTCTACGACCCCTATGGCACCTCCCAAGAACCTGAC
>JBBRZL010000159.1:0-8103 GCA_038236735.1 Holophagales bacterium
CTTGGCCGCCGTTGCGGCCGTGGGGGCTAGCGCCGCGTCAGCGGCAGAGCCGGTCTTGCCCTTGGGCTTCGCGGCTTTTTTCGGTGGCTCGACGCCGGCCAGGATCTGGGCCAGGCGCTTGCCGGGATAGTAGTCATCGAGGAGGGCATCGCCGATGAGCAGGCCATGGACGCCGAGGGCCTCCACCTGCTTGATCTGCTCCAGACGCTGAATGCCGCCTTCGATGAGTTTGAGGCAACTCTTGGGCACCTTCTTGACCAGAGCCACGGCCTGATCCCAGGAAGCCTCCCAGGTATCGAGGTTCCGGCCCACGGCGCAGATGATGTCGGCTCCGGCGTCCACGGCGCGGCGCAGTTCCACCTCCGAGGTGACCTCGACCACCACGTCGAGACCCTTGCTGGTGGCGAACTTCAGCAGGGTCTGCAACCGGTCCTGGGCCAGCAGCGCTGGCATGAGGTAGATGGCGTCGGCGCCGAGGATTTTGCTCTCCTCGACCTGGTATTCCTCGAAGATGAACTCCCGGCGGATCAGGGGGAGTTTCACCTGGCTCCGCACTTCGGAGAGGTGTTTGTCTTCGCCGTGATAGAGGAATTTGTCGGTGGCCACGGACAGCGCCCTGGCTCCGTTTTCGGCCAGACTTTTGGCGTGGGTGGAGGCCTTGTAGGATTCCCGCACCTGGCCGCGCCCGGGATCACCGCCGGCAACTTCACCTAAGATAGTGATTCCAGGCTGGCTAAGCTCTTCCTTCAGGGAATGATGACCCTTGTAGGCATCCTTCACCGCCACAGGGCCCCTCTGCTTCTTGATTTCCACATCGAGGGCCTTGAAGATGGCGACTTTCTTTAGCATTTCTGACACTCCAAATCTCGTATACCTCGCTGCTGGCTCTATGGGGAAGATGATCGGCCTTTTTCTCCCTGATTCAACATGAAACCAGCGATTTGTAGTAGGTCAACAGAGAAAAATGAAAAATCTTCATTTTTTTTGACGCTACCTCCCCGAGCAGCACCCATTCATTTCGACCCCGCCGATCTGGTTTTTGCCTCAACAACCGCTCACGAGGACCGCCAGAATCAGGGAATCCACGTCATGGTAATCGGTGGGTCAAGCGCTGAAACAGGCTCCACCATTGGTTCTGCATGCACCGCCTCATCCACATGGCCACTGCTCTCCGCCACTCACCTAGGGCAGAGCCAGCCCTCCACGAAGGGCCGATCAAGGTCCTCCTGGCGCACCAAAAGGCTCTCCCCTGCTACGCTTCAACTCGCACCATCCGCGCCCGGCGCCGTGCTGACGGCCTCCGGGAAACCCGCCGGAACTGTTCGGAGGCCCCATGACGATCCAGGTTGTCGACCATCCGCTGATACACCACAAGCTCTCCCTCGTCCGTGACCGGAAGACGCCCGGAAGCCTGTTCCGCGCCCTCATCGAAGAGGTCGGCCTGATCCTGGCCACCGAAGCCACGCGCACGTTGGCCACTGAATCCGTCGTCGTCGAAACGCCATTGGAACGCACCGGCACGCTCCGGCTGCGGTCCCTGGATCCCGTGCTGGTGCCCGTTCTGCGGGCCGGCCTCGGATTGCTGCCTTCCTTCCTCAAGCTGATGCCCACGGCGAAGGTCGGGCACCTCGGCCTCTACCGCGACCACGATTCGCTCGTGCCCGTGCCCTACTATCGGAACTTCCCGCCTCTGCTGGAAGCCCGCCCCGTCTTCGTGCTGGATCCCATGCTCGCCACGGGCGGCAGCGCGTCCGAAGCCGTCCGCCAGCTCAAGGCGGCAGGCGCGGTCAACCTCTCCCTGGTCGCCGTGCTGGCCGCGCCCGAAGGCCTGGAGCGGCTCCAGGGCGACCATCCAGACCTGACCATCGTGGTCGGCGCCGTGGACCGCCAGCTCAACGAGAAGGGCTACATCCTGCCCGGTTTGGGCGATGCCGGCGACCGGCTCTTCGGCACCGCCTAGCCCATTCGAGTTCCACCGGCCCGGATCATTCCGTGAGAAAAAGGGAGACGACCCGGAGCTGCATGTGAATCCGAACCATCTGAAGCTTCTAAAGAGGGCTCAGGTCCTGGACTTGTCTGGGAAAACCTTGGAAGCTTCTGTGGCCTACCGGGCCTTCCTAGACCAGGAGCCGAAACACGCAGACACCTGGGCCGACTACGCAGGCCAGTTGCTTAAACTTGGCCACGCGGAGGCGGCCCGGCAGGCCTGCGACGCAGCACTGGTGATCGCTCCGAACCACCTGGCTGCCCGCATCAACCTAGGCTGCATCCTCCTGCGGCAGGATCGACTGGGTGAAGCCGAACAACAGTTCTGCTCGGCACTCACTGTGGATCCCCGTCGCATGGACGCCCAGCTGTTCCTGGCCGAGTGCCTGCTCAACAAGCGGGATCTCGTCAACGCTGGGAAGGTGCTAGACGAGGCCAACCGACCCGGCGCCATGAGCGGGCGGTACGTCGCCCTGCAGGCCCATCACGCGCAGCTGTGGGCCATTTTCAGTACTGTGCTGTTCGAAGCACAAAACCATGGGGAAGCAGAACAGGCGTGTCATACGGCGCTGCAGATCGATCCCCACAATTTCATGGCGAAGTCCAACCTCGGCTCAATACGGATGGCGCAGGGCCATCTGGCAGAGGCTGAAGCCCTGTTCAGGCGACTGGTCTCCGAACATGGCGGACAGACCGTGGCCCGTCTTCTACTGATCACTTGCCTGGCCCGGATGGGGAATCTGGGACAGACCAGGAAGGAGATCATCAGGGCCATACAGCGGGAGCCTGGCAGCTTGGCCCTTCACAAGAGCGTGGTCGGGACCTACTACAACCTCGGTTGTTGGGTCGACTACCGGGCCGAGATTGAACGGTTCCGCGGTGTGGATCCAGCCTCGGCCCATCCGGACTGGGAACAGAGCCTCCTCGACCTGCTCCACGGCGACCTGCCCCGGGGCTGGGAACTCTATGAGGCGCGGCTAAGGCTGCCTGTGGAGTCGAAGCCACAACGTTCCTTCACCCAACCCGCCTGGCAGGGCGGAACCTTCGTGGGGAAGACCCTCCTGCTCTGGGCCGAGCAGGGCCTGGGTGACACCCTCATGTTCGTCAGGTACCTCCCCCTGGTGAAGGCGTTAGGTGGACAGGTCATCCTGGAGGCCCAGCCCGAACTGATCGATGTAGTGGCTTCCTGCGATGGCGCGGAAGTCCACATCCCAAGAGGTGGCCCACTGCCTCCCTTCGACCTGCAGGCGTCCCTGATGTCTTTGCCCTGGATCTTCCGGACGGAGCTTTCTTCCATTCCCGCCGAGATCCCCTACCTGGACGTTCCGGAGACGGTTCCTCATCGCCTAGCCCTCCTCGAATGTTTGGCCATGGCCGAGGATGGCACCAAGATCGGCCTGGTCTGGGCGGGCCGACCTGGCTATGGCAGGGACTTCGAGCGATCCCTTCCGGCGGCCGCTCTCTCGCCCTTGTCGGCCCTTACCGGGGTTACGTGGTTCAGTTTCCAGCTGGGGCGGCAGGAGCTTCCACCCTTGCCGAACCTGGTTTCACTTGCGCCCTTCCTGAAGAATTTCTCCGATACCGCCTACGCCCTCAGTGGCATGGATTTGTTAATCACGGTGGATACCGCGGTGGCGCATCTGGCCGGTGCCCTGGCAGTTCCCACGCTGCTGCTGCTGCCCTTCCAGCCGGATTTCCGGTGGCTACTGGAACGGGACGACAGCCCCTGGTATCCCTCCCTGCGTCTCTACAGGCAACCGGTCTACGGGGATTGGGAATCCGTGATTCGGAAGGTAGTCGCGGACTTGACTCAGGAAGCCTGAGGACCCAGCACGGGTAGACTCAATGCACCATCCAAGACCTTCCGGCTGGCACCGAGAAAGGAATCCCAAGTGGTCGAACCCCACTGGAAGCTGCTCGAGGAGGCTCGCGCCCTGCGGAGCTCGGGCGAAGAGGAACGAGCCTTCATGGCCTATTGCGACCTGCTGCTGCTGCACCCCGATGCCATCGATGCCTGGACCGACTATGGCGACCTTCAGCTCGCTCTCAACCAGCCTGAGGACGCCCACGCCGCATTCGCCAATGCCCTGGCAATCGATACTGATTTCCCTGCCGCTCTCGCGGGTCAGGGCCGGGTGCTCCTGCGGTTGGGCCGCTTGGAGGAGGCCGCCGTGATGCTGGTTCAGGCACTCGCGGTCGATCCCCGCCGGATCGAAGCCCGTCTGGATCTGGCCCGGTGCCACTGGAAACGGAGTCGATGGGACGAGGCCCTGGCCGTACTGGACACGGCGGCAAAAGAGGAACCCGGCAACCCCGTCGTCACCAGGTTTCTCATCGACATCTACATCCAGAAGGGCATGTGGCCTGAATTGCATCTGGAAATGCTCCGCCGGGCGAATGCGGATTATTCAGGCGCTGAGCTGGCCTGGGAACTCTGCTGCGTGAACCTCCTTTTCGGGGCCTTGCCCCTGGGTTGGGATCAGCACGAAGCCCGCTGGAACCACCCGGGCCTGACGAATCCGAGGCGGGAATTCCCTCAGCCGCTTTGGAAGGGCGAGCCGCTCGCAGGCAGGACCATCCTACTGCACTGCGAGCAGGGCTTCGGCGACACCTTGATGTTCGTGCGCTATGCCCCCCTGGTGAAGCAGCTGGGCGGCAAGGTGCTCCTGCTGGTGCAGCCAGAGCTTGCGGAGCTGGTGGCCACCTGCCCCAGCGTAGACGGCGTCTTTTCCGATGAGGGCTCCTTGCCCCATTTTGATGTCCATCTGCCTCTGCTGAGTCTTCCCTACGTCTTCAGGACTGACCTGGCCTCCATTCCCGCAGACATTCCCTATCTGGATATTCCCGCCCGGGTTCCAAACCGCAGTGGGATCCAGGAGCGCCTTGCGCGTGCGGAGGGCCGCACCCGGATTGCGATTTCCTGGGCAGGCAATGCCACCCACGCTCGGGACGCCCAGAGGTCGATTCCTGCTAAAGCATTCCAGCCTCTGCAGGCCCTGCCGGACGTGGCCTGGTACGCCTTCCAGCATGGGGCCACGACACTGCCGCCGCTCCCTGGCCTTGATTCCCTGGCGCCCCTGTTGGGCAATTTCTCGGATTCGGCCTATGCCCTCAGCGGCATGGACCTGGTCATCACCGTGGATACTGCCTTGGCCCACCTGGCCGGGGCCCTGGGGATTCCGACGCTCCTCCTGGTCTCCTACCTGCCGGACTGGCGCTGGCTGATGGGCCGCGATGACAGCCCCTGGTATCCGAGCCTCCGCATCTACCGGCAGACCCGCGCCGGCAACTGGGACTCTGTGATCCGCCAGGTACTCTTGGACCTATCCGGAGGATCCTGAGGCAGGGCCAGGGCTCAGCTCCGTCCTGACCGATAGCCTTTGAGCGCCCGGTCGCCGCGTACCTGGGCTTCCAGCTCTGCTCTCACCTGATCCCGCTCCGCGGAAACTACCGCAAGACGGGCCTCCATGAGTTTACCCGCGGCGTGGGCCCGAGTCGCCAGGGCTGGCCAGTCTGGACCTTTTCCCGTCTGAGCCAGCGCCCCCTGGAACTCCGTGTTCCACTGCACCAGCGCCTCGGGGTCCGGCTCCCAGGCAGGATCGGCGAGCCAGGCTTCCATCTGTTCGATGGCCGCACGGACCCGGCCGGCACTCATCCGACCTGATCCCCAAGCTGGAAGGTGGCAATCCTGGCGGTCCCGACCTTCTTCTCGTGATACTGCTCCCAGGTCTGCCGGATCTCTCCCATGCCCTGCGCCACGGCAGCCAGGCGGGCCGTATCCTTGGCGCGACTGGCCAGCATGATTTCCTTCATCCAAAAACCGTACAGCTTCTGAAGGTTCCTGGCGAGCTCGCCGCCATCCTCCAGATTCAGCTGGACATTCGCTTCCTTGATGACTTCCGTCATCCGGATGAAGCTGCTGGTGGCTGCGGAAGTGTCATTGCGATCCAAGGCCTGGATGGCCCGCCCCAGATGCAGCTGCCCCGCTTCCATGATGAGGGCGGCCAGCTGCTCTGGGCTGGCAGCCATCACGCGCTGGGTGAGGTAGGCATCGGCAGATCTGGCATAAGCGTTCATGGTTGTGCCCCTGCCTCTATTTCGACAAATTATATTCAATCATGAGTTCGGAACCGCTCAGGCCCCAGTAAGCGAACCTGCGGCCGCCCTCATCGCACCGACGGTGGCTTCCATCTCGGCAAATTTCTTCTTCAGGTTGGCCGTTTCCGAATTCAGCCGCGACTGGGCTGTTTGGATCTGAAGATCCAGGTTCTTGTCCTGGAGGGTGATGTTGTTCAAGGCGTTCTTGATGCCCCCCGAAACGCCCGTGAACGAGGAAATGAGGTCCGAAGCCGCCTGCCCCGAACCCCGAGCGAGGGTCAGCGTGCCGCTGCCAATGCCGGTGACTGTCAGGGATAGGCCCGTGAAACTCCCAGTGCCCTGCAGGGTCCCGTCGACCACCTGGATCGGGCCCGTGGATACGCCATCCTGGGTCAAGGTTCCCGAGAGGTTTCCTCCCGAATTGGTGATCGTGAAATCGACGCTGCCGGTGGCCGTCTGGGCACCACCACTTTTCACGGCCACATTCTGGCTCGTGGAGGTGCCCGAGAACTTGAAGAGGTTCAAGGCGGCGGTGAGGTCGTTCTCCATGGCGGTCTGGAAGGCGATGATGTTCATGTTCAGGGTGCCATCACCCTGCGAACTGACGCCCATGCTGGCCAGGGTCTTGTAGGTGGTGCTGCTCGGCATTCCGGCCGAGGCGCCCAGCAGGCCAGTGCGGAGGTTGGCCATGAAGGCCCGGGTACTGGCATCGTTCGCCAGGGGGGCCGCGTTAATGGAACCGTCCGCGTTCTTGGTGGAGGTGGAGGCCGTCTTGTAGTCCTTCACCAGCTGGTTGTACTTGGTGATGAAATCCTGCATGGCCGTGGTGGCCCCGCCCTTATCCGGCGCGACCGTCAAGGTGGTCGTACCCGTCTGCCCCCCCTGCTTCAGGGTGAAGGTCATGCCGTCAGCGGCATCCTTCACCACGTTGGTGCCGCGGGTGAGCTCGATGCCATTGAGGGAGAAGGTCGCGTCGGTGGCATTGGCGCCGGATGTTGCAGAGGTGAGCCCGCCACCGGCGATGGCCGTCGGTGTCGTCAGGTCGTCCACGGTGCCTGCGAGGATTCCCAGGTTATTCGCCGGCGCGCCCTCAACGCTAATCGTCTGGTTGGTGATATCCACAAGGGAAACGACACCATTGGTGGTGCCCGTGCCGGTATCCTTGGCTAACAACACCAATTGATAGGGCTTGGCCCCCTTGCCCGTGTTCACCACCGAAGCTGTGACGCCCGCGCCCGATCCATTGATGGCGGCAGCGAGGCCGTTCAGGGTGTTGGCGCCCTCGGTCATGGTGATCTTCTTGACCACGCCATCCGTTCCTTGGATGGCAAACACGGCTGGCGTTCCCGGCGTGAAGATTTGGGAATTCACGGAATCCGACGGACTGGCCACGGCCAGGTTGGTGGCCAGGCCGTTCGCGTCGAGGGTCGCCGAGACCCGGCCTTTGGAGGCCACGGTGTGGACAGTCACATCGAAATTGCCCGTGGCCACCCCCTTGCCCGTGGCGGTGACGTAGGCGTTGTTGAGGTCGGTGCTGGTCACCGTGCGGCTGTTGAACTTGTCCTGGAGGGCAAGCATGCTGATGCTGAGGCTCGAGAGCTCGGTGCTAAGGGTATTCAACGCCGTCGTCTTGGCGTCGTTCTGGGTCCTCTGGGCCTTCAGTCTGGTGAGGCCGGCGCCCTTCTGGGCCACGATGGCGTTGATCAGGGCCGTGGTGTCAACGCCAGTACTGATGCCGTTCAGTGAAGTCGTAGAGGAAGTCGCCATGCCACACCTCGATACTCGAGAAAGCTAGACCGCCTAGCTCTCTTTGTCCACCAGGGCCCGGACGCCGCATTCTGGCCTTCCAAGTCCCGTACCCTGCGTGACATTCCCAGCACTTCCGCCGAAGGCACTTGGAGAACCACCTCCCCGGTTCCTTGCTGGACGATCTGGAACACGGTGCGACCCGAACCGGCATCGACCTGGAGTTTCAGATTCGTCTGCGCCCCTTGCAGGTGTTGGTTGACCTGGGCTACA
>JBBRZL010000160.1:0-8084 GCA_038236735.1 Holophagales bacterium
GAAGGCGTAGTTCCAGGGCATGACCTTGCCCACGAAGTTCGCCACCAGGGCGCCGGTGATGCCCACGCTGGCCACCACGGCGGTGCCGTAGCTGCGGAGTTCCTTGGGCAGCACCTCGCTCACCAGCGTGATGGCCGCCCCCAGTTCGCCCGAAAGGCCCACGCCGGCGATGAAGCGCAGGGCGGCATAGGCGGGGATGGTGGTCACGAAGGCGTTGGCGATGTTGGCCAGGGAGTAGAGGGTGATGCTGCCGAAAAGCACGGACATGCGGCCCTTCTTGTCGCCCAGGATGCCCCAGAGCAGGCCGCCCACCAGCATGCCGGTCATCTGGTAGTTGAAGAGGTGCAGGAAGGTGGGGAGGATCTGCTCCTTCGGCACGCCCAACGCCGACAGGCTCTGGGTGCGGATGATGGGGAAGAGGATCAGGTCGAAGATGTCCACGAAGTAACCCAGGGCACCGACGATCACCGTGAGGTTGACGATCTCCTTCCAGGAATGGGACTTCATGGGCGGCTCCGGGTGGGCTGGGGTGGACTGGGGTGGAAGGTTCCATGGTTCATGGGAATGTGTCTCGGTTCAAGTGGCAGGGCCGAATCCGGGCTTCCCGTGCCTTCACCTCTTGTCCTCGCCGCGTGTCAGGGCCGCGGGTGTGAGGCACACTGGGTGCAGGAGGCGCCCGTGCCGGAAAAGGAATGGCCTGCACCACCCATTGGCCCGTGCCTGCTGCCGTCGTCGGTCAATGTGGAGGTGGCCATCCTCGGCGCCGGCATCCACGGCGCGGCCCTGGCGCGGGAATTGACTCTGCGCGGCATGTCCTGCGCCCTGGTAGACCAAGGCGAAGTGGGCGGCGGCACCAGCCAGTGGTCCAGTCAGCTCCTCCACGGCGGCATCCGCTACCTGCTCACCGGCGACATTCGTCAGATGCGCGAAGGCCTGGTGGAGCGGGCCGCCTGGGCGCGCATCGCTCCGCAGCGCTGCCACTGGGAGGCTTTCTGGATGCCCCACCGGTTCTGGCTGGAGGGGCTGGCCCACCGTTTCGGCATCGGGCTCTACGACCACTGGGGCTCCGAGCGTCCGGGCTGGCCAGCGGAACTGGAGTTGGGCCACGTGCCCCAGGAAGTCTTCAGGGGGGATCCGCGCAGTGCCGGTGGCCCCTTCTGCGGCGCTACCGCCTATGCGGATCTCATGACCTGGGATCGCGACCTGACCAAGGATCTGGCCGCCTCCAGCGAGGCGCTGCTGCTGGATTTCCACGAAGTCGAAAGTTTTGAAACCAGCGAGGCGGGCCTGGTTTCCGCCCGCCTGCGCGACCGGCGCGATGGCACCCTCCGGCAATTGCAGGCCCGGCGCTGGGTCTTCGCGCTGGGGCCCTGGACCGACGGCGCCATGGCCCGTTGGTTCGGTGAAACGCGCAAGCGCCTGCGCCTGTCTGCGGGCATCCACCTCTGGTTTGACGCCGTGCCAGGCTGCGAGCGCCCCTGGGCCATCCGCCGGCCCCAGGGCCGCATTCTCTTTGTGATTCCCCGGGATGGTCTGCTGCAGGTGGGCACCACCGAGCGGGAAGTGGCCGACGGCTGGGTGCCCATTGCCCAGGCCGAGCGCGAAGAACTCTTCCAGGCCCTGGAGGCGAACCTGCCCGCCATCCCCTGGCGCCGCCTGCCGGTGCGCTCGGAAGAACTGGGCGTGCGGCCCCTGGTGGCCGCCACGGGCGCCACCACCCACCTCAGCCGCGAAGCCATCCTCGAACGCCATGCCCGCTTCCCCAACCTCCGGCTGGTGCTGGGCGGCAAGCTCACCACGGCCCGGGCCCTCATGGATCAGCTGGCCACGGAGCTCACCGGCCAGCCCTGCGCAGCTTCCACCACCACGCCCCTGTGGCTTTGGGATGGACAGAAATTGGATCTCCGCTAGAATCATTCCTTCAGTGCGGTCCCGTAGCTCAGCTGGATAGAGCATCAGACTACGAATCTGAGGGTCGGGCGTTCGAATCGCTCCGGGACCACCATCATATCAACACTTAGGGCCGCTTCGCAGCGGCCCTTTTTGTGTCTGGTCACCACCTGGTCACCATCCGGACAGATGTCAGCCAGGGTCCGATGTCGAAGCTTTATTTCGGCTCTCGATCCAGGATTCAAGGTCCTCTCTCCGGTAGAAGACTCTGCACCCGAGTTTGCAGAACCGGGGTCCACCACCACGCACGCGCCAAGTCTCCAGGGTCTTCGGGCTCAGGCGAAGCAGTTGCCCGGCCTCCACGGTCTTCAAAAGCTGTTCGGTCATGGTCGGTCTCCTTGGGTGGGCGTGAACACGGTCAGGTCGAATAGACATGGGCCTGGGGGTGGGACGGGAGGACTGGGTGTCGACAGGTCAGCCCAGTAGTCCGTGTCCTCGGTCTGCGACGGTTTGATATCGGCCATCTTGCTTGAGGCAGGTTCGGAAGAAGCCCGTGCCGGGGTGACTGTCGACACCTCCTCCTGCTCGCAAGCGGCATTTGCCACTTCGAGCCGGGCCTCGCGCGGTTGTGTACAAAAGGTTCTGTAAGTTGCCTTTGAGCTGAGGCGAGGGGCTGGGCATAAGAAAGGCCACTGGCTCCAGTAGGTTTGAGTTTGCGAAACAGACCTACAGCGGAGAGCCAATGGCCGAGTTGAAGTTTGAGATCCCGGAAGGGATTGGAGAAGGGCTCTTTTCGGAGCCGAGCGGGGAGGGGTTGCGGGTGCTGGTGGAGGCGGTGGCGCAGGCGCTGATCAATGCGCAAGCAGGAGCCCACTTTGGGGCACCTTGGAATGCCAAGGGGCTTCCGCGACCCAATGGGTATCGGAATGGTTTCAAGGAGCGGGGATTGCAGACGGTGGCGGGGGCGGTGGAGCTTTCGGTGCCACAGGCACGGGATGGGTCGTTCCGTCCGAAGCTGTTCGAGCGCTGGCAGCGATCGGAGAAGGCCATGCTGGCGGCCTGCGCGGAGATGGTGCTGGCGGGCGCATCGAACCGGAGGGCAAGCAGGCTGGCGGAGGAGGCCTTCGGAGCGGTGGTGAGTCCGAGCCTGATCTCGCACCTGGTGAAGGAGCTGGAGCCCGCGCTGGAGGCTTTCCGGGCACGGCCCCTCGGGACTTTCCCGTATCTCCTGGTGGACGCCTGGTTCGACAAGGTGCGGGAGGGCCATCAGGTGAGCAGCCGGGCCTTCCTTTGGGTCTCTGGAGTCAACGAGCAAGGGGAGCGGGAGGTGCTGGGCTGGCTGGACTGGCGAGGGGAGACCAAGGTGGCCTGGGAGACGCTGTTCAGGGCGTTGAAGGAGCGTGGATTGAAGGGTGTTCAGCTCGTCGTCTCGGATGCCCACGAAGGATTGGTGAACGCGGCGGATGAGGCCTTCCCGGGGGCCCAGTGGCAGGAATGCCAGGCCCACTTCCTGCGGCGTGCGGTGGAGCAGGTGAAGACGGCTGAGCAGAAGGCCTTCCGGGCGGATGTGCGAGCGGTGCTTCACGCGCCGGACCGGGAGCGGGCGATGGACGAGATGAAGCTGCTGCGAACGCGTTGGGAAGGGAAGGCGGCCAAAGGGGTGATGTACGTGGAGGAGCACCTGGACAGCCTGCTGGCGGTCCTGAACTTCCCGGAGGGCCACCACAAGCGGCTGCGGACGACGAACATGGTGGAGCGGGTGAACCAGGAGTTGAAAAGGAAGGGACGCCTGGTGCGGACCTGGCCCAATGCGGCCAGCCGGGAGCGAGCCTACGGTCTGCGGTTGATGGAACAGCATGAAACCTGGTCTGGCACCACCTGGCTGAAGATGGAGGGGGCTTCGTGAGCATGACCCCCCAGACGCCCGCAACGCCGCAGGGTGGCGGCTACGGTCGGGCTCCGCCCTCCCTCCGCCGCCACCCTGCGGAGTGATCACCATCTACCTACTGGAGCTGACTTACAGAAAGATCTGGACACAACTCCTCGCGCAGCCGTACTTCAACAAGTGACGAAGCGGACAATAGGTGAAGCGATATCGAAAGTCTGAACCTGATATGTCCACCGTGATTTGAAGGGCCCAATCAACATTTCCAAACGCCGGGCGCTGACTTGGCTTTATTGACGTAGAGTTCAATCCCATCCAACACGCGTTGCAATCCGAAGTCGAAAGACAGGTCCATCGTGCGCGGTTGCCCGTCAGAGGGGGCGGTGAGTAGGGCTGCAAATTTTGGGAAGCGAGGATCGCCGATTGAGCGTCCGAGGTCTGCTCCGACCGCCGCAACCCATTCCTCGTCCGACATGCCACGGGCGCGTGCCCTTGCGAGCGAGATGGCGGTGTCCGAGGCGCCACGGGTGTAGCCGTCGATCACGCTGAGCATCTCCCCTACATCGGCGGCGTTTAGGCCTGTGTCAGAGAGCGGATCGATAACCGCTTCCAGCCAACAGAGCCAGTTCGGCCCGTGCGGTGCGGCCACGAAAGGCAACTCCGCCAGCCATGGGCGGGCGCACAACATCGCCCGCTTGGCATGCGCCCAATGCGCCACCTGATCACGCCAGTTTCCCAGCGGCTGGCTTGGGCGCGGTGGACGTCCCAGCCCTGCATCGACGATTGCGTCCAGGAATGCTTCCTTGTTCGGGAAGTATCGATACAGCGCCATCGTCGTGAACCCTAGCTTTGTCGCCACGGCGTGCATCGTCACCGCCGCGAGACCCTCTTCGTCGGCGATCTGCATGGCCGCCTGCACGACGTCATCGGGAGTCGACCCAGGTTTTGGGCCTCGGGTCGACCGCGAGCGGTCTTCCCACAACAACTCGCTCCGGCGGCGAAGGTCCGGATCGATCCGGACGGAGGCATCCAGGATGTCGTCGCGTGTCAGCACCCGCTTGGCTTGGTGGCCCGCCCGCGAAGCCTTCTCTCTGCGCTCGTTCGGAATGCCAGGTGACTGCTTTTTTCTCTTGTCCATTTATTTTCTCAAAAATTGTGTTGACAGGTATCGAAACTGTATACACGATACACCAATGCGTTTTTACGGTGTATGCAATACACAGTAGCACGCTCGACCCAAACCACCAGGTTTTTCCCGATCGCCATTCTGTTTTCCCCGCCCTTCGGCCCCACCACCCACCGGAGAAAGTCATGAACTCGACCAAGCCAGACTGGCTCATACCTGGCGCTCTGATTGCGCTGAGTCTGGTGCCCGCCCTTGCCGGCATCCTCCGACTGGCCCAGTTGGCTGGCGGCGCGACCATCACGCCCGAGAATGCGCGGTTCCTCGAGGCACCATGGCCCGTGCTGCTGCACATCCCCGCAGCCATCGTGTTCAGCATCCTAGGTGCCTTGCAGTTCTCTCCGGGCTTCCGTCGCCGGCAAGGCGGGTGGCATCGTGCCGCCGGGCGAATCCTGGCTCCGTGCGGATTGCTGGTGGCATTGTCGGGGCTGTGGATGACTCAATATTTCCCATGGCCCCCAGGTGACGGTCAGTTCTTGTATCTGGAGCGCCTTGTCTTCGGTTCGGCGATGGTGCTTTCCATCGGCCTTGGCCTGAACGCGATCCGGCACCGAGACTTCGCCTCACACGGCGCCTAGATGACGCGCGCCTATGCCATCGGCTTGGGTGCTGGAACACAGGCACTGACCCACCTGCCTTGGTTCCTGTTTGTGGGCAGTAAACCGGGCGAACTGCCCAGGGGATTGCTGATGGGCGCTGGGTGGGTCATCAACATCACGGTGGCCGAGTGGATCATCCGCACCCCAGTGGCTCGTGGGGTTTCCACAGAACGGAGGTTTGGCTAACTCCGACCTGTCGGGCAAGTGTGTTGACCCGGTGGACCAAGAACCACCAAGACCAGGGTGCGCCTGCACCAACCATTTTAGTCAATCCCATCCTATCTAGGAGGCCATATGAATTCTGTTGGTTCGACCCGCCTGTCGGCACGCTCCAAGGCTTTGATTCTTTTTCTGTTTTCCTTTGGGGCTCTTCAAGCCCAGGAACCCGCCATCGCCCCCAAGCCTGACAAGGTACTTGTCCGCCTCTTCACGGATGGGGGCCAGGTCACCGTTGATAAAAGCCACCATGGAAGCACGGAGAGTGGCGCCGATCTTATGTTCTCCCTTGACGACCATCACCGGTTTGGCCTGAGGGTTTCCTCGCTGGACATCAATGCCGCTGGCAAGCACCAACGGTATCTGGTGACGGGCTTTGTCTTCGAGACCGTGATGTTCAACTGGTTGCGCACGGAGATCGGCACTGCCGGTTTCGTGGGGCGTGGTGAGAACAGTGGCACCAACCCGTTTGGCCTGGTTTCCTTTCTGGGTTACGAAAAGCGGTTGGGGCGCCTGAACTTGTCCATCGGGTACGAGGGGCAGGTCATCTTCACGCACCCGGCCACTCAAGTTAGAAGCATCCGCGCGGGGCTTGGCGCGCATTTCTGATTCTGATCCCTTGGGAATTCCACGCTGCGGCGTTTCGGGGAAAATTCGTTTTCATCCCAGGAACTCTAAGGGCGTTAACTGCAGTCCTCCCGAACCATCACCCTGTCAAGATCGGATTCCACAGATGCAACCTAGAAACCTTTTGCGCAACCCCGTGACCAAGACCCTCCGTGTCTTTCTGGGAAGCATGCCTGCTCCCTGGAAAGACACCGTCAAAGCCCCACACCACCTCTTTCCAAGGAGAACATCATGAGGACACGTGCCTGGCCAAGCTTGCTCGTAATAGCTGGTCTCCTTTTGGCCACTCAGGCTTCGGCATCCGAGGTGGGCTGGTCCCAAATCAACGTGGCTGGTGCCACTCCGAACAGCCCGGTCACGACGGTTGCCCTGTACTACCCCACGCAGTCGGCGCCTCGCGCCACCGCGATGGGTGCGTTCATGTTGAATGCCGCCATCCAGGCGGTACCGGAACCGAAGGTCAAGGGCCTGATCATGCTTAGTCATGGCGTCAATGGTTCTGAACTCGGACACAGCAGGCTGGCCGAGGCCCTGGCGAGGCATGGCTACCTCGTTGCATCGGTGCGCCATCCGGGTGACAACTGGCAGGACAACTCACTGTTGACCAAGACTCCCGAGCGCTATTTCTACGAGAGGCCACGACAGATCACCCGAGTCATCGACGCCATATTGCTTGATCCCAAGTGGAAGGACCGGATTCCCTATGATGCGCGCGGTCCACGGGTCGGCGCCCTTGGTCATTCGGCCGGGGGTTACACCGTTCTGGCCCTGGCGGGTGGCGAGCCGGACCTAGCCAGACTGGCCAACCATAGCAAGGATGAAGGTGCCGAGGACCCGATCTTTTGCAGCCTTGGTCGCCGTCTGCAAACCGCGGTGCCCGTGAATCCCCAGGCTGTGGCCAGCACCTCGCTGATGGACAGTCGTGTCCGCGCCGTTGTGGCGATGGCTCCGGTCGGTGTCCTCTTCTCCGCAAAGTCGTTGGCTGCGATCCAGATCCCTATCGCGATCTACGAAGCAGAACGGGATCGGTTTCTGGTGCCGCGTTTCCATGCAGAATGGGTGGCTCGAAACATCCCGAAGGCTGAGTTGCACCGCGTGCCCAATGCCTGGCACTTCGGCTTTATGGACACACCCCTCATGCCAATTCCCACACCAGACGGTGATGTCGGAGCGGATCCTTCGGGATTCGACAGGGCGGCCTTTCTCAAGCAATTGGGCAGCGATCTTTCAGCCTACTTTGACAAGACCCTCCAGCCATAGCGGGTCATTCAAATTCGGTTTATTCGAGAAAGCGTGAGGCGTGGGCTGGCCCTGCCTCACCTTCACGAAGGGCCCGGGCGGCGCCCAGCATTCGTTGGAGCGTGTTGTGAGTTGCTCCTGTGAACGCTGAGGGCGTAGGCAAACAAACCACATTCTCTTGGACGGGAAAGGATAGGAAATGAAAGACCAGATCAATCAAGTCTCCGACACGGCATTCATGGCTGCCGCTTACCGTGCTATTGAAACGAACCACCCAAACGCGATATTTCATGATCCGCTCGCAGCGAAACTCGCTGGCGACCGAGGCAAAAAGATCATCGATAACCTTCCGAAAAAGGCGTTCATCGGCGGTTGGTCTGTTGTGATTCGCACCCGGATTATCGACAATTTCATTCAAAGCGCGATTATCGAGGGCGTGGACACC
>JBBRZL010000161.1:0-8080 GCA_038236735.1 Holophagales bacterium
ATGGCGCGGGACTACGGCTGGCTGGCCGATCACATGCTGATCCTCGGGATCGAGTCGCCTGAAGGCGCGAAGCTCTACGTGGCCGCCGCCTTCCCATCTGCCTGCGGCAAGACCAACTTCGCCATGCTGATCCCGCCCCCGAGCCTGAAGGGCTGGAAGATCACCACCATCGGCGACGACATCGCCTGGATCAAGCCGCGCGTGGACAAGGACGGCCAGACCCGCTTCTTCGCCATCAACCCCGAGGCCGGCTTCTTCGGCGTGGCCCCCGGCACCAACGAGAAAACCAACTTCAACGCCATGGCCTCCCTGGCCGAGAACACCATCTTCACCAACGTCGCACTGACCGATGACGGCGACGTCTGGTGGGAGGGCATGGGCCCGGCGCCGGCCCACGCCATCGACTGGCAGGGCCATGACTGGAGTCCCGCCATCGCCAAGGAGAAGGGGACCAAGGCCGCCCATGCGAACTCCCGCTTCACGGCTCCGGCCTCGCAGTGCCCCTGCATCGATGCCCAGTGGGAAAGCCAGGAAGGCGTGCCCATCTCGGCCTTCCTGTTCGGCGGCCGCCGCGCCGCCACGGTGCCGCTCGTCTGCCAGTCCTTCAATTGGGACTTCGGCGTCTATGCGGCCGCCACCCTCGGCTCGGAGACGACCGCTGCCGCCTTCGGCCAGCAGGGTGTGGTCCGCCGCGATCCCTTCGCCATGCTGCCCTTCTGCGGCTATCACATGGCCGACTACTACAGCCACTGGCTGACCATGGGCAAGGCCGTCGACGACGCACCGCTCATCTTCACGGTCAACTGGTTCCGCACCAACGAGAAGGGCGAGTTCACCTGGCCGGGCTTCGGCGACAACGCCCGCGTGCTCAAGTGGGTGATCGAGCGCTGCGAGGGTCGGGTGGCTGCGCACGAAACGGCCCTCGGCTGGATGCCCCGCTATGAGGACGTGGACTGGTCCGGGCTGGCCTTCTCCAAGGCCGATTTCGATGCGGCCACCAGCATCGACCGGGCGGCCTGGAGCAGTGAACTGACCGGCGTGAAGGATTGGTTCGAAAAGATGGGCCCCAAACTGCCCCGGAAACTCGCCCTCATCCGCGAGCTGCTCGAACAGAGCTTGTTGAACTCATAGCAAAACCTACAGGCCCCGCGCCCATTCGGGTCGGAGGTTCACCTTCCCAGCCAGGGCCGCATCGATGGCCGCGAGGATTGCTTCGCGGTCCCGCGGCAGGCGGCCGCCGATGGGCAGGTAGTTGGAGGCGTGGTTGGAGCGGAAGATGCCAGCGCTGAGGTGGGCTTCCTCCACGAACCAGCGCAGTTCCTGGAGCAGCCCCAGAACATCTGGAAGCTCGAAGCGCGCCTGCGCTTCCAGCCTAGAAAGCGGTGTGCCGGGGACGATGGTCAGGGTGAGGGTGGACAGGAACCTGGGATCCATGGCTGAGGCCAGGCGGCCCGAGGCGCGGGCATGGAGCTCGCTGCGCTCCCGGCCCCCGGCGCCCAGCAGGAAGATCAGCGACTGCTCCATGTCGGCCTCCCGGGCCTTGCGGGCGGCCTCGATGTGGTCCGCAGCGCTGGCGCCCTTGGCGATGCGCTGGAGGGTGAGGTCATCCCCGGATTCGGGGCCGATGTAGAGCAGCGACAGTCCCAGGTCCCGCAACCGGCAGAGTTCGTGCGGTGATTTCTCCAGCAGGTTGCGGGCGGTGGCGTAGGTGCTCACGCGTCGCAGGCGGGGGAATGCGGCGGCGAGGGCGAGGAGGATCGGTTCCCAGTGGTCGAGCGCCATGCCCAGGGGATCGCCATCGGCCACGAAGACGTGCCGGACTTCCTCCGCGAAGCGTTTGCCACCTTCTGTGATATCGGCCAGCACCTCATCGAGCGCCCTCACCGTGTAACGCTTGCCCCGGTACATGGCGCAGTAGGTGCAGGCATTCCAGGAACACCCCAGGGTCGCCTGGAGAATGAACGAGTCGGCCTCGCTGGGCGGGCGGAAGAGGGGTTCGTCGTAGCGCACATGGGAATTGTCGTTCAATAAGCGCGCAGAACAAAACCCGACGACGAGCCTGCCCTGGGTCTAACCTGTCGAGGGGGTGCCGCCATGCTCAAGCTGTTCGCACTGACCGCGGTGATGGCGGTTTTCACACCGCCCACACCTCCGCCCACGCCGTTGATCTCACCCGAGATCCTCGTGCAACTGCAGGTGGATGCCTATAACGCCCATGATCTCGATTCCATGGTGGCCTGCTATTCGCCCGCTGTGGAGTTCTGGAGCATGGACGGGAAGCCGCAGGGCGAGAAGGGTGTCGCCGCGCTCCGGCAGGGCTACAGCGAGCTGTTCGCCAAGTTCCCCAAGCTGAAAGTGAAGGTCCTGAAGCGGATCTGCCAGGGGGCCTTCGTCATCGATCAGGAGCAGGCCGAAGGGATGGGCCCGAACCTCATCACCGTTACTGCGATCTATGAAACCGCGCAGGCCAAGATTGTCCGCGTCTGGTACCTCCAGGGCAACTGACAGCAGGTGCCTGCCGGAATCTTGTCTGATTCAACAACAGCAAGAACGGGTAGTCGCAGGTTCTGTCGTAGGAGTCTGGTCGGGAATCAGGTACCCTTTCCCCTTCCGCTCCCTGGCGACCCATGACGACTTCGCAGCACGGCCTTGCCCTTCGAACCCGCCTTCTGGTGCTTCTCGCCCTGGCGGGGACCCTGGCCTGCGGGCAAAAACCCAGCGCCTCGGGCCCGCTGCGCGTGGAAGTGCTCCCGGTGCTCCAACAGGACGTGCCGCTCTCCCACGAGTGGGTGGGGACGCTGGATGGCTTCGTGAACGCGGAGATCCGGCCGCAGGTGGAAGGCTACGTGCTCCGCCAGACCTACAAGGAGGGCGCCGTGGTGCGCAAGGGCGCGCCCCTCTTCGAGATCGATCCCCGGCCCTTCAAGGCCAGCTACGATCAGGTCCGGGCCGCAGTGGCCCGGGACGCCGCGGCCCGCGATAAGGCCCGGCTGGACGTGGAACGCTTCGCGCCCCTGGCGGCGCAGCGGGCTGTCTCCCAGCAGGAGCTGGACAATGCCCAATCCTTCCTGAGGCAGGCCCAGGCCAGTGTGGACGCCTCGCAGGCAGCCTTTGACCGGGCGAAGCTCAACCTGGAATGGACCCGGGTGGTCTCGCCCATCGATGGTGTCGCCGGCATCGCCAAGGTGCAGGTGGGCGACCTGGTGAACGGCCAGCGGGTGATGACCACGGTCTCCACGGTGGATCCCATCAAGGTCTACTTCAACGCCAGCGAGCAGGAGTACATGAGCTGGGCCCGGGATTGGAGCGGCAAGGGCGGCGTGAAGGGCTCCCTGGAGCTGACCCTTTCTGATGGTCGACGCTATGCCCAGCGGGGCGACCCGCTGCTGGCGGACCGGAACGTGGACCTGAAGACTGGCACCATCACGCTGGTGGGCAGCTTCCCCAACCCGGAGCATCTCCTGCGGCCGGGCCAGTACGCCAAGGTGTGGGCCTCGGTGGGCACCACCCGGGGCGCCCTGCTGGTACCCCAGCGCGCCGTGTGGGAGGTCCAGGGGAATTCCCAGGTGGCCCTGGTCGGTGCGGACAACAAGGTGGAGATCCGCCCCATTCAGGTTGGCGCGCGCGTGGGGGCGCTGGTGGTGGTGGAAAAGGGTCTGCAGGTCGGCAACCGGATCGTCGTGGAGGGCATCCAGAAGGTCACCGCCGGCCAGCTGGTGAACCCCGTAACCTCGACCACTGCCGCGGGGAAATAGTCAGGTGGTGAAGTTCTTCATCAACCGGCCCATCGTGGCCATGGTCATCGCGATCATCACCCTCATCGCGGGGCTGGTGTGCATGCGCGGGCTGCCCGTGGCCCAGTTCCCCGAGATCGTCCCGCCCCAGATCCAGATCTCCACCAGCTACACCGGCGCAGATGCGGTGACCATCGAACAGGCCGTGGCGGCGCCGCTGGAGCAGCAGCTCAACGGCGTGGACAACATGCTCTACATGCAGTCCACCAATGCCAATGACGGCACCATGAGCGAGACCGTCACCTTCGACGTCCAGACCGATGTCAGCATCGACCAGGTCAACGCCCAGAACCGCGCGGCGCAGGCCCAGCCTTTCCTGCCGGTGGAGGTGAACCAGAACGGCATGGTCATCCGGAAATCCACCGGGACGGCCCTGCTGCTCATCGCCATCTACTCGCCCAAGGGCTCGTACGATTCCCTGTTTCTGAGCAACTACGCCACCATCAACGTGGTGGATCCGCTCTACCGGGTGCCCGGCGTGGGGCAGGTCATCATCTTCGGGGCTGGCGACTACGCCATGCGGATCTGGGTCAAGCCGGACCTGCTGGCCAAGCTGGGCATCACGGTGCCTGACATCAACCGGGCGGTGCAGCAGCAGAGCTCCGTGAACCCCTCCGGCCAGATCGGGGCTGAGCCTCTGCCCAAGGGCCAGGAGATGACCTACACGGTCCGCTCCCAGGGGCGGCTCCAGACTCCCGAGGAATTCCAGCGCATCGTCGTCCGGTCCAATGCAGACGGTTCAGTTGTCCGCCTCGGGGACGTGGCCCGGGTGGAACTGGGTGCCATGGCCTACAAACAGATCGGCCGCTTCAACCGCCAGCCCACCTGCCTCGTGGCCATCTTCCAGACCCCCGGCTCCAACTCGCTGGCCGTGGGCGATGCCGTGAAGAAGGAGATGGAGAGCCTCAAGGCCAAGTTCCCCTCCGACCTGAAATACACGGTCTCCGTGGACACCACGTTGCCCGTCACGGAGGGCATCAAGGAGATCCTCTGGACCCTCGGGGAGGTGATGCTCCTGGTGGTCCTGGTGGTCTATCTCTTCCTGCAGAACTGGCGGGCCACCCTCATCCCCATGATCGCGGTGCCCGTGTCCCTCATCGGCACCTTCGCCGTGTTCCCCCTACTGGGCTTCTCCATCAACACCCTGTCCCTGTTCGGCCTGGTGCTGGCCATCGGCCTGGTGGTGGACGACGCCATCGTGGTGGTGGAAGCGGTGGAACACCACATCGAGGAGGGCATGCAACCGCGGGAAGCCACCCTCCAGGCCATGAAGGAAGTGGCGGGTCCCGTGGTGGCCATCGCCCTGGTGCTCTCTGCCGTGTTCCTCCCGGTGGCCTTCCTGGGTGGCATCCAGGGGCGCCTCAACAAGCAGTTCGCGGTGACCATCGCCATCTCGGTGCTCATCTCCGCCTTCAACGCCCTCACCCTCTCGCCCGCCCTCTCCGCGCTGATCCTGAAACCCCGCGAGCAGATGCACGGCCGGATGGAGAAGGTCTTCAAGGGCTTCAACGAGCGGTTCCACAAGGCCACGCACGGCTACGTCAACCTGTCCCACAAGCTCATCCGCAAGGCCGCCATTCCCCTCCTCATCCTGCTGGCCTTCGCCCTTTTGGACGGGGGACTGGGCAGGCATCTGCCCAGCGGGTTCGTGCCTTCGGAGGACTACGGCTACTTCTTCCTGAACCTGCAGCTGCCCGCCGCCGCCAGCATCCAGCGCACCGATGCGGTGGGGAAGAAGATCGAGGCGATCCTCTCGGAGACCGAGGGCATCCAGTACGTCACCAACATCGAGGGCTTCAGCCTCCTGTCCCGGGTCTCCGCCTCCTACTACGGCTTCCAGTACGTGACCCTCCTGCCCTGGGACGAACGCAAGAGCACTCGACTGGAGGCCCCGCAGATCCTGCGCCGCCTCAACGCGCGGTTCGCGAAGGAGATCCCCGACGCCAACGTCTTCGGTTTCCTGCCCTCGGCCATCCCGGGCCTGGGCATCTCCAACGGCTTCTCGCTGTGGCTCCAGGATCGCAGTGGCCAGGATCCGGACTACCTCGACCGCAACCTCAAGACCTTCCTCGCCGCGGCCCGCAAGCGGCCCGAGCTGGCGGGCGTCACCTCCCTCTACAATACCGGTGCGCCGCAGATCTACGCGGACGTGGACCGCGACAAGGCGCTCAAGCAGGGCGTGGCCGTGGCGGACGTGTACCAGACGCTTCAGGCCTATCTGGGCGGCCTCTACCTCAACCAGTTCAACCGCTTCGGCCGGCAGTGGCGCGTCTACCTGCAGGCGGAGGGCGAGTCCCGCCAGAACGTGGACGACATAGCCCGCTTTGCCGTGCGGAACAACGAAGGTGCCATGGTGCCGCTCTCGGCTCTGGTGACGCCCCGGAAGATCCAGGGGCCCGAGTACACCAACCGGTTCAACCTCATGCGCAGCGCCCAGGTGCTCGGCTCGGCGGCCCCAGGCTACAGCTCCGGCCAGGCCATGACCGCCCTGGAACAGGTGGCCAAGGAGGTGCTGCCCCAGGACATGGGCTACGACTGGGCCGACCTCTCCTACCAGGAGAAGAAGGCGGAAGGCACCACGGGGCTCGTGTTCGCCTTGTCCCTGGTCTTCGTATTCCTGATCCTGGCGGCCCTCTACGAAAGCTGGTCGCTGCCGTTCACGGTGCTGCTCTCGGTGCCCATCGCCATCTTCGGAGCCTTTTTCGGCCTCTGGCTCCGGAACTACGACTTCGGCGTCTTCGCGCAGATCGGGCTGGTGATGCTCATCGGCCTCTCGGCCAAGAACGCCATCCTCATCGTGGAGTTCGCCAAGGATGAACTGGAGAAGGGCCGTAGCCTGGTGGACGCAGCCCTGGAGGGCGCCCGGCTGCGTCTCCGCCCCATTCTCATGACCTCCTTCGCCTTCATCCTGGGCTGCGTGCCGCTCTGGACCGCCTCCGGTTCCGGTGCGGTAGCCCGGCGCATCCTCGGAACCGTGGTCATCTCCGGCATGTTGGCCGCCACCTTCATCGCCATTTTCGTGATCCCGGTGCTTTTCGTGGTGGTGGAGCGCATTGCCAATCCCAGGGTGATCGACGATGAGACCCTGGAACCCGGGCCGACGGGCGAGGAGGGCTGACATGAAGCGTCTGGCTCTGCCGCTCCTGCCCATCCTGCTCAGCGCAGGGTGCGCCCTGGGCCCCAACTACCAGCGGCCCAAGCTCGATGTCACCCAGACCTTCCGCGATCAGGCCCAAGCTGAGGCCGCCTCCCTGGCGGACCAGCCCTGGTGGGACGTCTTCGGCGACGACACGCTGAAGGCCCTCATTGACGACAGCCTGCAGCACAACTTCGAGGTGCGCATCGCCGCCCAGCGGGTGGAGGAGTACCGAGCCCGGGCTGGCATCGAGCGATCCGACTGGTTCCCCACCCTCGCGGCCCAGGGCCAGTGGGTACGGGGTCGGCAATCCGCCTACACCCCGAATGGCGGGTCGGTCGGCACGATCTACGATGTCCATGCGGCCCTCTCCTGGGAACTGGACCTCTGGGGCAAAGTGCGCCGCCTCAATGAGGTGGCCCTGGCCAACTACCTCGGGGCCCGGGAAGCGCGCCGGGCCGTGCACCTGTCGACGATCGCCCAGGTAGCCCAGGCCTACTTCGAGTTGCGGGAACTGGACCATCGCCTGGAGGTGGCACAGGCCGCCGTCGCTGGCTTCCAGGAAACCCTGGATCTCTTCGGCCGCCGTCTGGCCGGCGGCGCCGCTTCGGCCCTGGAGACGGCCCGGGCCGAAGCCAGCCTGGCAGCCGCCGCGGCCACCATCCCCGCGCTCGAAAGGCAGATCCAGGCCCAGGAGAACCTCCTCAGTTTCCTGGTGGGACGCAATCCCGGACCCATCGCCCGGGGCAGGGACCTGGCCGCCCAGCCGCTGCCCCCCGCCATTCCGGCGGGCCTGCCGTCCCACCTGCTGGAACGACGCCCGGATCTGCGAGTGGCCGAACAGCGGCTGGTGGCCGCCAACGCCGTCGTCGGCGTGGCCACGGCCAACTACTTCCCGACGCTGAGCCTCACGGGTTTCCTGGGGGGTCTCGCCCCCCATGTCGCCCAACTGTTCAACGAGGGCAAGGGCTGGCTGGTGAGCCCCGTCCTGGCCGCCCCCGTGTTCCAGGGCTTCAAGCTCAAATACCAGAAGCAGGCCGCCGTCGCCCAGTGGGAGCAGGCCCGCATCCAGTATGAGAGCACGACCAATGCCGCCTTCGGAGAGGTTGCCACGGCCCTGCTGGCCTACGGCAAGCTGGCCCAGGCCGAA
>JBBRZL010000162.1:0-8006 GCA_038236735.1 Holophagales bacterium
AATTGGGCTTTGCCCCAGTCCATCAGCGCCATGGGTTGTTCTCCTAGTGGCAGCGGCCACGGGTATGATTCTAGGCCGATTGGCAAGTCTGGCGGGGCTTCCGGTGGGAAAAACCGGTGAACGGTCGGCGGCTGCCGGCCGCCATGCTACTGCGTGCCTTTGACCATCCGAATCGGCCCTTCCGGTTTGCCCTTGCCCCCGGGCTGGTCGATGCGGGACTTGGTTGTGATCATGCGGGTGTCCGAATCGATGATGCAGCGCCAGCCCCTGGCTTCTCGGGGCATCCGCACGTCCACCTCCCAGCCGCCAGAGGCTCCGTTCAAGGGGATGCGCCTTGCGCTGGCGGCCTTGCCGCCGGTCTCCTGCTCGGCGATGGCCTTGGCTTCCTTGGCGGATTTCACCGGTCCCGAGGCGTGCTTGCGGGATTTCGTGGTACCAGCGGTGAGGACAAGGGCGGGGACAAGCAGGGCCAAGGCCAGTGAGGCTGTGCGCATGGGGACTCCGGGATGGTGACCGGAATTCTAATCGCGGTTGCAACCGCCGGACAATCTTTTTAGGTACGACCTTTAGGTGCGGTACAGGGCCGCCCCCCAGTGCAGGCCCGACCCGAGGGCTGTGAAGACGAGGTTCATGCCGGAGTGGATCAGGCCTTGAGCCCGGCATTCGTGGAAGAGGATGGGCAGCGTGGCGGCGGTGGTGTTGCCATAGCGCTCGACATTGTGGGGCACCTTCTCCGGCGGCAGGCCCAGGGCCTTCTGCACGCCTTCGATGATGCGAAGGTTAGCCTGGTGGACCAGCACCAGGTCCAGGTCCTCCACCTTGAGGCCCGAGGCCTCACAGACTTCGCGGACGGCCTGCGGCATCAGGGTCACGGCCGAGCGGAAGACCTCCTTGCCGGACATGACCGGCAGCGTCTCGCCCGCCTGGATCTGTTCGTTCGTCACGAAGGGCCGGCGCTTGAAGCTGGCGCCATGCATGGTGAGCACTCCCGCGCCTCGCCCGTCCGTGTGGAGGCGGATCGCCATCAGGCCCGCCGGGCCTTCCCCGGGCTCGATCACCACGGCCCCGGCGCCATCGCCGAAGAGCACCGTCCGGTCCCGGCTGGCGGTGTTCTCGGCCCGTTCGGCCTCCGTGATGTCCCGTGTCGAGCGCCCGATGAGGGTGTCCCAGCCCAGATGCCAGGGCATGAAGGCCGTGTGAACCTCGGATCCCACCAGCAGGACCCGTTTGTAGCGCCCGCTCTGGAGGAACAGGTCCGCCAGTTCCAGGCCGTAGAGGAAGCCGCTGCATTGCTGGCGGATGTCGAAGGTGGGGATGTCTCCGAGACCCAGGGCGGTCTGGAGCAGGGGGCCATTGCCCGGCAGCACATGATCCGGCGTCATGGTGGCAAAAATGACCACGTCGATGTCGCCGGGTGCCAGCCCCGCATCGGCGATGGCGTTTCGGGCGGCGATGACGCCCAGGGCCATGGAGCCCTGGCCGGGCTCTGCATAGCGCCGTTCCTGGATGCCGCTGCGCACGCGGATCCATTCGTCGGAGGTATCCATGAGCCGGGCCAGCGCCTCGTTGGTGACGACGTTTGGAGGCAGGCCGATGCCGGTGCCTGTGATGACGCTGCGCATGGTGACTCCGGATTGGGGGACGGGGACCAGGATAGCGGCAAGGGGCGTGATCCACGGCGGCCGTATCAATAACAATGGACCCAGGAGGGGGATGAAAACGATCTTTCTTGACCTTGCCATCCGCAGCACTTGGGACTATCCTCGGCGTGCGTTCGGGGACGGTCACGGTCACCCCGCATTGATTCGGTGCGCGACGCCACCCCTGTGCTACGCGGAGGAGGCGCCTCTATGTCCGATAAGACGGCAGACTTGGCCGGTCCAGGCATCAGCCCGTACGAGGAGGTCGACAAGATTCTCCCGGTGGGCTAAAGCCTCTGCTGAATCGGATGGCTACGCAGAGAGCCTTTTCCGGGTGCAGCGGTACACCCGTCCTCCACTAGCGGACGGCATCCCAACCATGAACCACCAACCATGAACCACCAGCCACCAACCAGCAAGAAGGAGAACCCACCATGGAACGATACGGCCTGAGATTCGAAATTGGGGGCAAGGCGCGAGTCGCGGTTCCCTACCGCGGCGCACGGCTCCTAGGGCATCCGATGTACACGAAGGGATCGGCCTTCAGCCAAGAAGAACGCAAGACCCTGGGGCTGGAAGGCCTGCTCCCCAATGCGGTGAGCACCATGGAGCAGCAGGCCGAGCGCATCTACGCCAACATCAGCCGGAAGAAGGAGCCCCTCGAGAAGTTCATCGGGCTGGCCGCCCTGCAGGACCGGAATGAGCACCTCTTCTACCGGCTGCTCATCGATCACATTGAAGAGTTCCTGCCCATCGTGTACACCCCCACGGTCGGGCAGGCCTGCCAGGAATTCAGCCACATCTTCCGCCGGGCCCGGGGCATCTGGATCACGCCGGAACACCGGGGCCACATCCATGAAGTGCTCGGCAACGCACCTTTCGACGATGTGCGCCTGATCGTGGTCACCGACAACGAGCGGATCCTCGGCCTGGGCGACCAGGGCGCGGGCGGCATGGGCATCCCCATCGGGAAGCTGGCCCTCTACACGGCCGCGGCTGGCATCCCCCCCTGGCAGACGCTGCCCATCAGCCTGGACGTGGGCACGGACAACAAGGCCTTGATCGAGGACGAGCTCTATCTCGGTTGGCGCGCACCCCGCTTGCGGGGTGCCGAGTATGATTCGCTGGTGGACGAGTTCGTCCATGCGGTGAAGCAGCGCTTCCCCAAGGTCATCTTGCAGTGGGAGGATTTCAAGAAGGTCACCGCCTTCACCCTCCTCGACCGTTACCGGAAGGTGATCACCAGCTTCAACGACGATATCCAGGGCACTTCCGCCGTCGCTGTAGCGGGCATGATCGCCGGTTCCCGGGCGACGGGCATTCCCCTCAAGGAACAGCGGATCGTCATCCTCGGGGCCGGGGCCGCCGGCGTCGGTATCGCGCGGCTGCTGCGGGATGCCCTTAAGACGGCTGGGCTCGAAGGCGAGGCGCTCACCATGGCCACTGCCAACCTGGACAGTCACGGACTCCTGGTCGACGACAAGCCCATCTCGGATGTCCACAAGCGCCCCTTCGCCTGGCCTGCGGCCCTCGCCGAGAAGCACGGACTGGGCACGGGCAAGCCCCGGGATCTGCTGGCGGTGGTACGGGCTCTCAAGCCCACCATGCTGATCGGCACCTCGGGCGAACCCGGCGCCTTCACGGAGGATGTCATCCGGGAAATGGCCAGGCAGACGAAGCGCCCGCTGATCTTCCCAATGTCCAACCCGACCAGCAAGTCCGAAGCGATTCCCGCGGACATCCTCAACTGGACCGATGGCCAGGCCCTGATTGCCACCGGCAGCCCCTTCGCGCCGGTGACCCACCAGGGCAAGACCCACGTCATCGGTCAGGGCAACAATGTCTTCATCTTCCCGGGTGTCGGCTTGGGCCTCATGGTGTCCGAAGCGCGGGAAGTGACCGAAGGAATGTTCGTGGCCGCCGCCCGCCGCCTGGCGGAAGAGCTTCACCAGAAAGACATGGAAGCCGGCAGCCTGTTCCCCTCCACCAGCCAGATCAGGCACGTCACGGCCCGGGTGGCCGAGGCGGTGGTCCAGGCGGCCAGGGACCAGGGACTGGCGAACCGGATCTTGACCGATGCCGAGATCCCCAAGGCCGTCGCTGCGGCCATGTGGAATCCGGTCTACCTGCCCATCGAAGCGGCTAGCACTGAGCCGTCCGAGGTGGCACCGAGTCTGGTCACCCACAGCTAGTGTTTCTTTTCGCAGCAGATCCTAGCCATCCGTTGAATGCCCGGGCTCGAAAGGGTTCAGCCTTCCGAGCCCGGGAGTTCTAATGCCTTCAGCCATTCCGCATGATCCGAGGGACGCTCGCTGCGGACGTCGCCACGGCGAAGCGCATGCAACCGCAGGGCGCCATCCGCAAAACCCAGGAGGACGCCCTCCTTGGTTTGCCGGAAGGCGCCAGGAGGGCATGCTGCGGGGCTGGGCAGGGCCCAGGCCACCTTCAGAGTTCCGATGGCCGTGGCCAGAAGGGCGTTGGGCCAGGGATCGGCCACGGCGCGGATCTGGTTGAAGGCCTCCTGGACGGTCATGCCGAAATCGAGCTGGGAATCGGCGGGCTTGCGGCCGCCGAAGTAGGTAGAGGGCCCCAGCGTCCGCTGGTCAATCCGCTGGATGGTCCCGGCCACCAGACCGGGAATGGCATCGCGCACCAGGTCGCGCCCGGCAGCTGCGGCCTTGTCCGTGAGGCTTAGAGCGGTCTCGTCCCAGGCGATGGGCAGCCGGGCCTGGGCCACGATGTGACCATCGTCGGGTTTGGGGGTCATGGCGTGAAGGGTGATGCCGGATTCCGACTCGCCCTTCACCAGCACCCAATTGATGGGGGCCCGCCCGCGGTATCTCGGCAATAGGCTGCCGTGGAGGTTGTAGGCGCCGAGGCGGGGTACCTCCAGGAAGCGGGCCTGGATCATCTCCCGGAAATAGAAGCTGAACAGAAAGTCGGGCTGGTGAGCGCGCACGGCTTCGTACACGGCGTCATCGTTGAAGGCTCGGGCCAGGTGCGCCGGGATGCCATGGGCCCGGGCCACCACCTCGGGCGGCGTGAACCAGGTCTCGTCGGCGGCCTGGGCATAAGTGTAGAGGGCGCGGACGTCCACGCCCGCCTCCAGCAGGCCCTCCAGGGCGGCGGTTCCCACGCTGGAAAAGGCACAGACCACCGCCGTCGGTTTGGACATGGTTCCTCCAGCCACCCAGGATCGCATAATCCGTTGCAACACCTGTCCGTAGACCCATCATGAGTCGGGAGACTTCCTGTGCGCCTTCAAGTCCTGCCCTTCCTGCTAGGCGCGGCTCTTCTGACCGCTGGGGAGCATCCCTTCGACGAGCCCCCCGGGTTGAAGGAGTTCAGTCGCCAGCACACCATGAACCAGCAGGGTGTCGCGGCAAAGGTCGGGGTTCTGCTCAAGGCCTTCTTCGCTCCTGCTGAGGAAGGCGGATTGGGCATCACCTATGACAATGCCTACACCCGGACGCCCATCGAAGCCTGGCGCGACCGCAAGGCCAACTGCCTCACGTTGACGGCGCTCTTTGTGGCTGCCTGCAAGTCCATCGGCCTTGATGCCCGCTATGGCGAATCCCTCCGGATCAGCCGGTGGCGCCGGGTGGGCGGTACCATCCGTTACGAGCGACACGTGGTGGCTGTCCTGCAGGCAGGCACCGGGCGGGAACTTGTGGCAGACTTCCTGCCCGAGATCCGCCGGGATTCCCAGCTCGTCGCCGCCCTCCCACCGAAGCGCGTATTGGCGCTCTTCCGCAGCAACCGGGCGGTTGAACAGATGGACGAGAACCAACTGGACGAGGCTCTCCAGTCTGCCCACCAATCCATCGAGGAGGATCCCACCCTGGGTGTGGGATGGAACATCCTGGGCGTCGTGCAGCACGCCCAGGGACAAGATGCAGAGGCCGAAGCCTCCTTCCTCCGTGCCCTGGCGGCGGATCCCAAGGATGGCGCTCCCTGTGGCAACCTGGAAAACCTGCTTCGCGGGCAGGGGCGGGAAGCCGAGGCCAAGATCTATCGGGAGCGGGGCCTGGACATCCGGAAGAAGGATCCCTTCTTCAATGCCTTCCTCGCCGAGGAAGCCCTCCAGGACAGCCAGTGGGAGGAGGCCGAGAAGCGCATCAAGCACGCCATCAGGATCTTTCCCCAGGAACCTGATTTCCATCTGATCCAGGCCCGCATCAGCCTGGCCCAAGGCCATCGGAAGGAGGCCATCAAGGCGCTGGAAAAAGCCCGGAAATGGGCCATGCCGGAGATGCAGGCCCGCTTCGATTCCAAGTTGGCCCTCTTGAAGGGTGAGACACCGCAGTAGCCAGTGACAAGCTCCTAATTCGCTTCCAGCTCCGCGAGGTGGGCCTGAGCATGCTGGCTGTCGGGATGGTGCAAGAGGCACTCCCGCAGGTAGCGGCGGGCGCCTTCCAGGTCATCGAGGCCTTGCCGCGCCTCGGCCAAATGGATGAGGGCCTCCTCGGCCTGGGCATCGATCTGGAGGGCCTGGCGCCAGTGGCCCTCCGCCCGGTCCCAGTCACCCAGCTCGGCGCAGCCATGGCCCGCATCCAACAGGTACCTGAGGCTGCGTGGATCCATGCGGACCGACCGCTCCAGGTCGAGACGGGCGGGCGTCGGCTCGCCCAGGTTGGCCTGGGCCAGGCCCCGCAGATGCCAAAAGGAGGCCCGCTCCCGGCAACCCTCGCTGAGTCCATTCAGGTAGGGCAGCAGGGCCTCCCAGGCCTCCATGCCCGCCAGACAGTCCGCCTGGAGCAGCAGCAGATCGACATCTTCGGGCTCCTGCTCAAGCAGCGTCACGACCTCCTGGTAGGCCGTCTCATAGTCACCCTGGGCCACCAGGATCTGCAGGCGCAGGGGCGGCTGATGGCCGCCCTGCTGATCCCGGGGCACCGCCGCCAGGAGTTCCTGGGCGAAGTCCGGCAGGTCCTCCCACCAGAGCGCGAACTCCGCCCGGCGGAGGCGCCATTCCTGGCGCAGGGAGTCGCTGTTCGGGTCGCTGGGGATGGTCTGCCAGGCCCGGTCCAGGCTGGCAAGCGCCTCCCCATCGCGGTGCAGGTCCAGGGCAATCTGGTAGCGCTCCATCCAGAGCCGGAAGGCCTCCGGCAGCTGTTGGACCGCGGCCTCGGCTACCCGCCAGGCGCCCTCCCGATCCCCCAGCTGCCGGCGGGCCACACTTTCGCAAAGCCAGAGCAGGGGCTGAGTCCGGCGTTCCGGGGGCAGCCTTTGCACCAGGGCCAAGGCTTCGATGTAGCGCTCGTTCTGCAGCAGGAACAGGCCGACGGCGCCGCGGTCCCAGGGCAGCCGGGGATCTCCGTGGCGGGTCGTCAGGACCGCCAGGGCGGCCTCGGCCAGGTGCTCCTGCCCGTGCTGAAGTCCCGCGAGCAGCAGGTCTTCCAGGACCAGGAGATCGTCCCAGGCCAGGGGCAGGGCGGCCTCGAATTGTCGCCAGGCCGCGTGCATGGCTTCGGGCGAGCCGGACCGGAGCCACAGGATGCCCTGCAGGTGCCGCAGCCGCGCCATGCGGGGAGCCAGACGGATCAGACGCTCGCCCCAGGCGAGACGACGCACCGAAGGCGACTCCGGTACCTTGCCGAAGGCGCGGCCTACCAGCAAGCGCTTCCAGGTGGGCAGGCGGGCCAGTTGCGCCTGCAGGGAGTCCAGCCAGGCCCGATCCTGATAGCCCAGGGACAGGTGGGCCATGGCACGGAGCAGGTGGATCCGGTAGCCCAGTTCACCGGTGGCCAGGGAGGCCCGGGACAGGCATTTGGCCACCTGGGAGGCCGGTGCCCCCTCGGCCCAGAGGGCTTCGGCCCTGCTCAACAGCGAGGGATAGATCCAGACCTGGCGAAAGGCCCAGCCGAACCAGGCCCCCAGCAGAATCGTCCCCGCCAGGACCCAGCCCGTCCAGGAGGGATGGGGGCCTCGCAGCAGCTGCAGAACGGCCAAGAGCACCATCACCAACAAGGCCAGGGCGTACAGGGCGCTAGCTGGGAACTTTCGCATGGCACCAGTATGTCGCAGAGAGGCATCAGGCTGTTTCGCGAGGAGCGAACTTCGGATCAGTTGCCTTGCTGAATCTCCTTGGCGATCACCAGTCGCTGAATCTGGTTCGTCCCTTCATAGATCTGCAGGAGCTTGGCGTCGCGCATGCACTTCTCCACGAGGTAGTCACGGCTGTAGCCGTTGCCGCCGAGGATCTGCACGGCGTCGGTGGTGACTTCCATGGCGGTGTCCGTGGCGAAGGTCTTGGCGATGGCGCTCTGCTTGGAGTTCTTGATGCCGTTGTCGGTCATCCAGGCGGCCTGCCAGGTGAGCAGGCGGCTGGCCTCGATCTTCTTGGCCATGTCCGCCAGCATGAAG
>JBBRZL010000163.1:0-7804 GCA_038236735.1 Holophagales bacterium
GCCTGAAATAGTTGAGACAATGCGTGGTCACTGGCGGGTCACACTTCCATCGGGGCATGGCCCCTCTGGCGCCCGTGAACGCAGTGCGTTCGCGGGCTGTCACCCCTCTGGGGGCACTGCCGTGCCCCCAGACCCCTGCCATGTGGTGCCCATAGGGGGTGTTCAAGTTGCATATATTTCGGGTGGGCACCACTAGGGCCTGTTTTCAAAGTGGGGTGTGGCCGCGCAAGGGGCACCGCCCAAGTGAGACAAGGAAAGCGACGATGGCAATAGCGGTACTATTGACGAGGAGCTTGACGCAGTGTCGCGCCGGGCGCTGCCCCTTGCCCTCTGGGGCGGGGCCAGCCGCGCGCCCAGCGGCGCCTGTGGCCTTGAACGATGCACCACATCGCCCTGCGGCCCCATCCTGGCTGGATCACGCGGCTGGACCCGCCGCGGCTCGCATCCACTTTGAAAACAGGCCCTAGCTCTTCCCCTGGGCCTTGGTCTCCAGCATCCGTTTGGCTTCGCGGCGGAGGATCTCGGCCACGTTGCGGTCCTTCATTAGCAGCTTCATGTCGGCGTCGATGAGGCGCTTCAGCTGGTTCATGGCAATGGGCAGGGGCGTGCGGGGGTTCAGGACCATGGACTTGGCGATGGGGTACTTCTTCATCCATTCACGATTCATCGAGATGATGCGCAGCACCTCATCGTTCACGGTGCGCATCTGGGCAATGTAGGCCACTTCGCCCTCGGTGATGCGGCCGTTGCGGATGACGTTCACCTGGATGAGGCGATTGGACTCGCGGATGAGGAGGGCGCGCTCCTCCTTGCCCCCCTTGATGGCCAGCATGATCTTCTGGTTGGTGCGCAACTTGGACACACGCTGGCTGATGGTGAGGTTGATCTCCTCGCCTGTTTCGTCCAGCAGGGGCTTCGCGGCCTGCAGGCGACGCTCGGCGGCCAACTCCTCGGATTCGACCTCGGCTTCCTCCTCCTCCTTCGTCCTTTCCTTGGGCAGGGGCAACTCGGACCAGGCGCGATCGAGGCGGCCCGCCTCCACTTCGCTGATGATCTCCAGGCGGTCCTTCTTTACCTCTTCGGGGATGAGGCGCAGCACCTCGAAGCGGAATTCGTTGATGCGCCGCTTGATGACGTACTCACCTTCGGGGTGCTCCTCCAGGAGGTCGAGGATCCGGGGCCGCTCGAGCCAGAGCACCTGGTTGTTGAGCACGATCTCCAGCACTGCGCCGGGCAGGCTCGGGATCGCGGCCTCCACGATGGCCGCCGTGAGCGAGGGATTCAGGAGCGCCGTCTCCAGCAGCGAGTGTTCCTTGCGATGGCAGAGCACCAGCAGCAGGGGCGCAGGCGGCTCGATGGCCTCGGTCAGCATGCCCGCCAGTACGGCCTCGGGCATGGTCAGGAAGAAGCCCAGCGCTCGCTGAGTGTAGGGCGTCTCCTTGTTGGCCGCATGGGCTAGCGCCTGCAGCAGGTCCCGAGTGGGCACCGGCAGGCTGCCACCCACCAAGGCCATGGCCATGGGTTCGGCCAGTCCACCCTGAATGAAGCGTTCAACAATGGGGTGCTGGCTCATGGCTGGCCTTCTTCCTCATCATCAGGTACCGGCGGTTCCTCCGGCAATACCGGTGGCGTTGGCTTGAGCCAGTGCCCCTCCGCATCGAAGCGGCCTGTCCAGGTCTCGCCCACGCTCTGCCCATGGGCGATGCGCAGGCCCGCCACTTCCACGTTCACCACACCGGCATTGTTCAGGAAGAGGCTGAAAGCCCCCTTCACCCGCAGCTTCCAGGGCTCAGAGACCCGTAAAGTCCGGACCATCGGCGGAGTACCAGAGTCTGGCTGGGGCTCCAGGCGCACTTCGCAGGCATCCATGGCCCGCAGGCTCACGAGGATGCCCTGTTCGTTCCGGGGCGCCTCGGGCAGGAGTTCGCCCAGCACCGGATAGACCGCCGACGAGGGTGGCGGCGGGGGTGGCAGGGCCGCCTTGGGCAGGCCCGCGAGATAGCTGGGCGAGGGCTTGCGACCCAGGCGGGGACCGGGCACCACCAGCCACAGCACCACGAGCACTGAGGCTGCCGTAAGCAGGCCCATGACCACCCGCTCCAGGCGTTCCTGCCTGGGATCAGGAGGGTCCAGCACCCGGACGCCCGGCACGGTCTGGAAGGCACCCGTGTAATCGTCCAGATCCACCCCCAGCCGCAGGGCCAGCTGCCGGGCCAGGGGCCGGGGGCGCCCGGGGGGCAGGGCCGCCCAGTCATCGGCCTCGATGGCCTCGAGGTGGCGCAGGGGTAGCTTGAGTTCCAGGGCCAGCCCTTCCCGGGAGAGTCCTTTGGCCACCCTGGCCTGCTGGAGCAGCTGGCCGACGGTCTCGTCTGCTTGCATCAGGACCACCCCACGGGCAAGTCCTTCAAGAGCTGCGCGAGGTGCTCGCGGCGCTCGCCGCGGTTGAGGCGCCGGTCGTCCAGGCTGCCACGGTGGGCCATGGTATCCGAGAGGGTGCTCTGGAGATCGTCCGGAGTGATGAAGTCCCGGCCTTCCAGCCAGGCCTCGGCCTGGGCCAGTGCCAGCCAGTGCTTGGCGGCCCGGGTGGAACAGAAGCCGCCACCGGTGCGGATGAGCGCCACCATCCGCTCGACGTAGTCCAAGGCGGCGACCGCGATTTTAACGGCCCGCACCGCCGCCCGGGCCTGGCGCCAACCGTCCAGATCCAGTACCGGCGAGAGGGTATCCAGCCGTTCGGAACCCGCCTCACCGGTGAGGATGCGCCGTTCCGCCGCGCGGTCTGGGTAGCCCAGGTGGATGGTGCAGGCGAAACGGTCCAGCTGGCTTTCGGGCAGCGGGAAGGTGCCCGCGTGATCCAGCGGGTTCTGGGTGGCGATGACGAAGAAAGGATCCGGCAGCCGGTGGGTACTGCGATCCAGAGTGACCTGACCCTCCACCATGGCCTCGAGCATGGCGCTCTGCGTCTTGGGACCGATGCGGTTCAGCTCGTCCAGCAGCAATACGTGGCAAAAGACCGGACCGGGCTGGAACCGGAAGGCCTGTTCCTTGGTGTCCCAGAGGTGGACACCCAGCAGGTCCGAGGGCAGCAGGTCATTGGTCCCCTGCACCCGCTGGAACGAGCCTCCGAGGACGCGGGAGAGACCCTTGGCCAGGGTGGTCTTGCCCACGCCCGGCAGATCCTCCAGCAACACGTGGCCACCCGAGAGCAGGGCCGCGAAGGCCCGCCGAACCTGAGCCTCCTTGCCAACCACCACGGCCTGCAGTGCCGTGAGACCGGCCAACGCCGCGGGGCGGACGCCTTCCGGTCGCACCGGTGGTGGAACGAGGATGGGTGGGACCTGGGTCATGGGGCCTTCCGCGTCTGCGTCATGTCACCATCTTCAAGAGGGATGCCGTGCTCGCGCAAGCGCAGGGCCAGGGTGCGCAGCGTGAGGCCCAGCCCCTCCGCGGCCCGCGGCAGGTCCCCGGCCGCCGTGGCCAAGGCCCGCCGCAGCAGCTGGGCCTCGGCGGAGCGAGTGATGGTCTTTAGCATGGCCTCCAGACTGGCGGCCTGGGGCCAGGGGAGGCACAGGGGCGCGGTCTCGCCGAGGTCCAGATCCGGAAAGGCGCGGATGGCATGGCCCTCGGAGAAGAGCAGGGTCCGGCTCATGAGCATTTCCAGTTCCCGGGCGTTGCCCGGCCAGGGATGCTCCAGCAGCTGCCGCTCCGCGGGCCGCTCCAGCCAGGGCGCCACCCGGCCTTCGCGCCGCGCGGCCCGCTCCAGCAGCAGCCGGGCCAGGACCAACAGATCCTCCCGCCGCTCCCGCAGGGGCGGCACGCGCAGTTCCAGTGAACCCAGGCGCTGGGCCAGTTCAAGCACCAGCACTCCGGCGGGATCCACCCCCGCCATCCAGTCGAGGCCCTGGCCGAGGGTGCTGTCCATGGCCCGCGCCAGCGGCGCAGCGGCGGCCGGGGCCAGGTGCTCCAGGCCCGCCAGAAAGAGGCTGCCTCCCTGCAGCAACTGGAGCATGGGCAGGTCAGGCCCTTCGGGTCCCAGGGTGGTGGCAGCCAGGCTCAGGTAGGGAGCCCCAGGATGCCGTAGCCCATGGAGGCGGCGGGCGCAGCGTTCCTTCCCGGACCCGGGCTCGCCGCGGAACAGCACTGGCAGACGGGCCCCGGCCGCCTGCCGCAGGGCGGTCTCCAGGGCCTGCATGGCGGGACTATGGGCCACCCAAGGTTCGGTGGGGTCCGGCGGCGGCGCCCCCACCAGGGCCCTCAGGCGATCCAGCAGGGCCAGGAAGGTCTCAAGGTCGAAGGGCTTGGGCAGGAAATCGTCTGCCCCCAGCCGCATGGCCTCCACAATGTCCTTCGGTTCGCCGAAGGCGGACATCAGCACCACCCTCAGGTCTGGATACAGGCGGCGAGCGCGGCGGATGAGCTCCAAGCCGCTCATACCCGGCAGGCGCAGATCCGTGACCAGCACGTGGAAGGGCCCGGCCTCCAGGGCGCGCAGCGCCTCCTGAGGATCCGCCACCGCCGTTACCATCCACATCGACCCTGCCATGGCCTGGGTCAGCAGGCGCCGGAAGCTGTCCTTGTCCTCGACCAGCAGAAGATCCATGGAATGAACGGTAGCAGCGGAGCCGCGGGAAAACATTCTGGAGTCTCCCGCCTATTCCCCGCACCCCTCGATGAAGCGCCGGCTCTGCGCCTCGGCCTGGGCCTCGAAGAGCGCGGCGCCCGCCACCAATACCAGCCCCGCCTCCCGGGCCCAGAGCGCGAAGGCGGTGTCCTCCTTGTAGATCCACTCCAGGCCCCAGCGAAGGCTGGGCAGGGCCGCGGCCAGCAGCTCCGGAAAGGGGGCCGGATCCTCGGTCGCCATGCCCAGACTGGTGGCCTGGACCACGCCCACGGGCCCGAAGGCCGCCACGGCTGCAGCCGTCAGGGGCGCGCGGCGGGAGGCCTGAAGCACCGGGCGCCCTGCGGCCCTGAGGACGGTTCCACTGGCCTGGGCCACCCCGCCTTCTCCCAGCAGCAGCACGGGGCCTGGGGCCAGCTCCGACAGCCGCTGTCCAAAAGCCTCGGCGTCTGTGTTGGCACCCTGCCAGGGCTCGCCGGGGCTACGCCGCCAGAGGGTGTTCAAGGGCCCCACCAGGCCGAGGGCCTCGGGGAGCGACAACTTTAGTGGAGCCGTGATGCTCAGGCCCAGTACGCCGAGGCTCTCCAGAGCTTCCATGGCCTCTTCAGGATCGGGGCAGGACAATGGCAGGTAGAGCAGGTCCTTGAAGGCCCGCTGGAACCGGGGATTGTGGAAGGCCGGTCCCAGCGAGTGCAGCACCGGTTCCCCGATGACGCCGCAGAGGCTGTGGCCCTTGTGGAGTTTTGCGGCCCGCCAGGCGCGCAAAGTCGAAAGGGGCAACTGCCCGGGCGCGGCGGCCGGGCCGTCATCCGGCGCGGCATAGGTGAAGGCACCGCCCCAGGCGGCTTGCATCGCCCGGCTGACGATGCCCTTGCGGCCCATGAGGAAAGCCGCCAGGGGGAGGCCGTGGTCCCGAGCCCAGGCCAGGGGCGCGCGGAGGCGACCGCTATCGCTTAGGCGCCCGGCCCAGCCCACCCACTTGAAGGCTTCGCCCTCGGGCAGACAACTCAGGCGCGCATCCAGGTCGAAGACACCGGGCGCCACGTGCACGGAACGGAGCAGGCGCACATGGGTGCGGGCGGCCTGGAGTTGCGGCGGAATGGAGAGATCCCACTCCAGATCCAGCCAGGCGGGCCGGCCCGGGATCGCACGCAGGAGGTGGGCAAGGCGCCCGGCCTCGTCCTCGTCGGGCCAGCGACCGCCTTCCGACACCCGCCGGCAGGTCACCAGGCAGCGTCGCTTGAGGGCATCCACCAGCGCCTCAGGATCCGCCTCTGGAAAGAGGTCGAGGCGCAGTTCGGGGAGTGCATCCTCTCCCAGCCGTTTCGCATAGGCCCGCGCCTCATCCCACTCAGGATGGGTCAGCGTCACGATGTGGAAGGGCAGCAGGCTCATGCAGGATCCAGGTTCCGACATCCTACCTCTGGTTGGTCGGTCCAACACGGGAAAGGGTTGGAACCACTCGCCTTCATGGCTATGGCATAGACTTGCGTCGGTGATCCGGGGCACAGCCTCGCCTGGATTTGGACCATTCTTGACACCTTGATCTGCTACTATCTTTCGCAGTCCAGGATAGGTCAATCCTGTGCCAAGGAGATTCGGCGATGTCCCCTGCTTTGATGTTCTGGATCCAATTCGTGCTGGTGCTGAGCGCCATCCTCCTCGGCATCCGCAAGGGAGGCGTTGCCCTGGGCCTCATCGGGGGCCTGGGCGTGGCCGTACTGGTGCTTGGCTTCCGCGTCGCCCCAGGCACGCCGCCCATCGACGTGATGCTCATCATCCTCGCCGTGGTGACCGCCTCCGCGACCCTGCAGGTGGCGGGCGGCCTCGACTACCTGGTGCAACTCACAGAGCGCGTGCTCCGCGCCAATCCCAAGTACGTGACCATCCTGGCGCCCCTCTCTACCTTCCTGCTCACGGTCTGCGTGGGCACGGGCCACGCGGTCTACGCGCTGCTGCCGGTCATCTCCGACGTGGCGCTGAAGACGCGCATCCGGCCCGAGCGACCCATGGCGATCTCCAGCGTCGCCTCGCAGATGGGCATCACCGCCAGCCCCGTGGCCGCCGCCGTCACCACCTTCCTGGCCATGGCTGCCAAGAACGGCCATCCCGTGGGACTCTTCGAGATCATCCGCATCACGCTGCCCGCGGGCATCATCGGCGTGCTGGTCGCCGCGGCCTGGAGCTACAATCGCGGCCTGGACCTGGACAAAGATCCTGAATTCCTGGAGCGCATGAAGGATCCCACCTTCGCCAAGGCGCTGGATGCGGAGGTCACCACCCTGGACAAGGTCATCCCCCTGTCAGCCAAACTCTCGGTGGCGCTGTTCTTCACGGGTGTGCTGACCATCATCCTCATCGCCCTGAAGCCCGCCCTGCTGCCCCTGGTGGGCGGCAAGCCCGTGCCCATGACCACGGTGGTGCAGATCATCATGCTGGCCTTCGGCGCCTTCATCCTCTTCGCCACCAAGGTGAAGGCCCCCGACATTGCCCGCTCCAGCGTCTTCATCGCGGGCATGATCGCCGTGGTCTCCATCTTCGGCATCGCGTGGATGAGCGAGACCTTCATCAAGGCCAACGAGGGCTACCTGGTGGCCAACATCAAATCCATGGTGCAGGTGGCCCCCTGGACCTTCGCCATCGCCATGTTCTGCGTCTCGGCCTTCGTGAAGAGCCAGGCCGCCACGCTCACCATCATGCTGCCCTTCGGCTACGCCCTGGGTCTGTCCACGCCCCTGCTGCTGAGCCTCATCCCCGCCAGCTACGCCTACTTCTTCTTCGCCTTCTACCCCAGCGACCTGGCCGCCATCAACATGGACCGCACGGGCACCACGCGGATCGGCAAGTACCTCCTCAACCACAGCTTCATGATCCCCGGCCTCATCGGCGTCGGCACCTCCACGCTGACCGCCTACGGCTTGTCGAAGCTCTTCAGCTGATTGCCCTCGCGGAACCGGACCCCGCCCCAGCGGGGTGCGGTTCCGTACCTAGCCATGCTGCTTCAAGGAGGCTCCCATGCCTGACTTCAGGATCGCGACCATCCCCGGCGACGGCATCGGCAAGGAAGTCATTCCCGAGGGCATCCGCGTGCTGGAGGCCGCCGCGGCGAAACACGGCCTGCGCTTCCAGTGGGACGGCCTGCCCTGGAGCTGCGAGTACTATCTGGAACACGGCAGCATGATGCCC
>JBBRZL010000164.1:0-7645 GCA_038236735.1 Holophagales bacterium
CCTGGTCTTCGCCTCCCTGTGGCTGCTGATCCGGCTCGCCCCGATCCTGATGGTGCTGGTGGTGACGCTGCTCATTGTGGGCACCCTGAGCCCAGCCGTCAGCTGGCTGGAGGCGCGAGGCGTCCGGCGCAACCTGGGCATCACCTGCGTCTTCGGGCTGGTCACCTTGGTCTGCGTGCTCATCGTGACGATCACCATCCCGTCGATCCTGTCGCAGGCGGTGGCGCTGCTGGAACGGGAACCCGTCTTCCGGGCCGGTCTGGCGGACCGGATGGCCCAGTTCCATGTGACCGCGCCCTTCGCGGAGTGGTTGCGGACCATCCGGTACGATGCGTTGGGCGGCAACCTGGGGGCCGCGGCCTTCACCTATTCCCTGCGCGTCTTCAAGGTCACCGCCTATGGCTTGAGCGCCATCTTCCTCGCGCTCTACATCATGATCGACCGCGATCGGCTGCGCGGAGGGCTCTTTGCCCTCATCCCCCGTTCGCAGCACATGCTCCTCTCCCGGATCATGCTGAACCTGGAGACCATCGTCGGTGCCTACATCCGCGGGCAGCTGATCACCTGCTTCCTCATCGGCGCCTTCACGTTCATCCTGTTGCGCGCGTGCGGGGTAGAGAACGCCATGGCCCTGGCGGTGTTCGCTGCGGTGGCCGACGTCCTGCCTTACATCGGAGCCTTCCTCTCCATCGGACCCGCCGTCCTCGCGGCCCTGGGCCAGAGTCCGGCGACCGCGCTCATCGTCCTCGTGGCGATGTTGGCTTACGAGGAATTCGAAAGCCGGGTGCTCGTTCCCCGCATCTATGGCAAGGCGCTGCGACTGCCCTCCTCGGTGGTGCTCTTCGCGCTCCTGGTCGGTGGCACGCTGCTGGGACTGATCGGAGCGCTCCTGGCACTGCCCTTCGCCGCCATGATCATGATGCTCATCGAGGAACTGCGCCTGGAACTGCCCGGTGAACAGGAACAGGAGTCAGACACGGCGGCCCGCGACCGGGACGACCTCGCGAAGGAGGAGTACGAGCGCCGCACCGAAGGCGTGGGGGCCCAGGAGGCCGCGGCCATTGCGGTGGAGATCTCCGCGGACCGCAAACAGGAGGAGATCCACCCGGTCGTCCTCGAAGTCCCTGGGGCGGACCAGGCGGAACCCTGAGGGCAGTCCTGCCCAGGCGTCTCTCGGCTATTCCGTGGTCCTGCCGTCAAAATGCTCGTTGTCGGCTTCGGCGTCAGCATGGGTGCGCTGCACAACGCCATCCCGATGATTGGGCGGTGCATAGATGGAAAACAGTTTCAGGGGAACGATGCCGGTGTTGATGATGTTGTGGCTGGTGCCAGAGGGGATGAGGATCGCAAAGCCGGGTTGGATGGCGGTATGGAGTCTGTCCACGACCGCCTCGCCGGTCCCTTCTTCGACGCAGAAGAACTGATCCAGTTGGTGCACCTCGGCTCCGAGCTCTTCCTTGGGTTGCAGGGCCATGAGGACCAGTTGACTGTGTTTCGCGGTGTAGATGACCCGGCGAAATTCCTCGTTCTTCTTGGCATAGCTCTTGATGTCGTTCACGAAGCCCTTCATCCTGCCTCCTCCCCCGCTGCTGAGCCCCAGCGGATGGGTGTGTCGTCCTTCAGGTCAGGCCGATTGTTTTTTCGCCACAGTCGCCACATGGGCGCCCTGGAAGCGGGCGATGGCCAGTTCGTTCTCCGACGGGTGGCGGCTGCCATCGGCGCCCGCCAGGGTGCTGGCTCCGTAGGGCGAGCCACCGGTGATTTCGCTCATGGTCCCGATTTGTTTGCAGGAATAGGGCACGCCCACGATGATCATGCCGTGATGGAGCAGGGTGGTATGAAACGAGGTGATGGTGGTCTCCTGCCCGCCATGCTGCGTGGCGGTGGAAGTGAACACGCTGCCCACCTTGCCCACCAGGCTGCCGTTCTGCCACAACCGGCCCGTCTGATCCAGGAAGTTGCGCATCTGCGCGCACATGTTCCCGAAGCGGGTGGGCGTGCCGAAGATGATGGCGTCATAGTCCGCCAGCTCCGCCACCTCGGCGATGGGGGCCACCTGGTCCAGCTTCGCGCCGGCCTTCCTGGCCAGTTCTTCCGAGAGCAGCTCCGGCACCCGCCGGATGCTGACCTCGGTGCCCGCCACGCTCTTCGCGCCTTCGGCCACCGCTTCGGCCATGCTTTCGATGTGGCCATACATGCTGTAGTAGAGGATAAGAAGTTTCGTCATGACCAATCTCCTCTTGGTGCGCGTGAAGCCCGGCGGAAACGGGTTGCAGCGCGGCAGGACCTAGAAGTGCGACCCCGTTTATCTGAGTTCTGGCATTTCTCGGGCCATTCCATAAAGCAATTGATGACATCTACATGTGCGATACCGATTGACTGGTCGGGGCTGTTGATTCCATCAATTTGAAGCGGAGATGGCGTCACTTCGAACGGTCACTGCGAACGGTCTCTTCTGACGACCAGAGCATCAGCGGGCCCCTTCGAACTGAAGGAGGACGTCCCTCATCTTGATTGGAAAAGGGCCTGGGCTGAACTGGGCGATAAAATCTAAATATAATAAATAATTGATTTTATAATATGGATTAATTCTTGCACGGAACTCCGGGCGCATTGATTTGGCCTGTCGGCATGGGCGAGCGAACCGGAGAAACGTCATGACCTACGAACCCAGGAGCTACGAGCACCTCAAGGGTGGGGCACTCAAGGGATTCAGCGACGCCCAGCTGGAACTGCACTTCACCCTCTATAAGGGGTACCTGTCCAAGATCAACGAGATCGAGGACAAGCTTGCCGTGGCCAACAACACCAAGCCCAACTATTCCTTCAACGAATACAGCGAGTTGAAGCGTCGCGAGGCGGTGGCCTTCAATGGCACCTTCCTCCACGAGCTTTACTTCGAGAACCTGGGCGCCGATGCCGACATCAGTCCTGCCCTGCAGAAGGCACTGGATGCGAAGGGTGGCAAGGACCAGATCCTGGCCGATCTGAAGGCCACAGCGCTGGGCGGCCCCGGGTGGGCACTCCTCACGCACAATCGACGCGATGGCAGGCTTCACACCTACTTCGTGGCCGAACACCACCTGGGGCTGCCCATCGAGCAGGACCTGCTGGTGGTTCTGGATAGCTGGGAACACGCCTTCATGCTGGATTACGGCATCAAACGCCCGGACTACCTCAATGCGTTTGTGGAAAACCTCAAATGGAGCGAAGTCTCCCGGCGCTTCGCCGCCCTGGGCACCAGCCATGTCCCGAGTGTGCAGCCATGAGCAGCGGCTTCATTGAAACGGGGCTTTCCACCGGGGCGCTCGATATCCATCGCGCCCTCGCCAGCCTGCAGGAGGAACTCGAGGCCATCGACTACTACCACCAGCGGGCGGATGTCGCGCATGACCCGTCCCTGGAGGCCGTACTGGTGCACAACCGTGATGATGAGATGGAACACGCGGTGATGCTGCTGGAGTGGTTGCGGCGGACCCTGCCCGGCTTTGACGTCCAGATGAAGAAGCTCCTATTCACGACCGGAGATATCACCACCCTGGCAGCCGGGGCCAAGGTCCCTGCGGCCGAAGGCAGCGGGCTGGGCCTGGGCAACCTGAAATGATTGGGGGCGCCAAGCCCCCGGGAGAAGCAGCCATGGCAGACATACTCAGGCGCGACCTGGCGCCCATCGTGGCGGAAGCCTGGCAGGAGATCGAGCGCCAGAGCTCGCGCATCCTCAAGGGCAACCTGTCAGGGCGGAAGCTGGTGGACTTTTCCGGCCCCCACGGCTGGCCTTTCGCGGCCGTGAATCTCGGCAAGCTGGACGTCGAGCCCGAAGATGCCGTGGATGGCGTGGTCTGGGGCCTGCGCAAGGTGCTTCCCCTCCTGGAGCTCCGGGTGCCCTTCACCCTCAGTCTTTGGGAGCTGGATGATGTCCAGCGCGGCGCGAAGAACCCCGATCTGAAGGCCTTGACCGAGGCCGCCCGGAAGGTGGCGCTGTTCGAGGAGAGGGCCATCTACCGGGGCTTCGATGCCGCCGGCATCCAAGGCCTGCTCGATGGGTCCAGCCATGAGCCCGTGCCCTTGAGTGCGGATCGGAGCCGCTTCACCGAATCCGTGGAAGTGGCCCTCCTGGCCATCCAGAAGGCCGACATCGGCGGGCCCTTCGCCCTGGTACTGGGCACCGAGCCCTACCGTTGGTTGAATGTCGGCGAGCCCGATGCCTACCCCCTCCGCCAGCGGATCCAGGGCCTGTTCACCGGTGGCATCCACTGGAGCCCGGCGCTGGAAGGCGGCGCCGTGCTCTCGGTGCGGGGCGGGGATTTCGAGCTGACCGTGGGCCAAGATCTGAGCATCGGCTACAAACTGCATGACGCTCGCGAGGTCGAGTTGTACTTCACGGAATCCTTCACGTTCCGAGTACTGGAGCCTGCGGCGGCGGTGGCGTTGAACCTGCAGGGTTCGCCGTCCTGAGCGGACCTTGAATCAGCGGCACTCCGCAACCGGTCGAATTGAAGCGGGGGCAGGCTCATTGTGATGGAATTCAGGGTGATCTGAATCAGTGTTAATTATTTAAACATTCTGAAAAATTAACTTACTGCGACGGAATAAAACCTGCTTGTACCGCGATGAAGATCCCTGCCACCGGTGGGGTTTCGCTCGTCGTGAGGGTTCATCAGGCAACACAGCGCGGGGTCCACCATGATGGTCGATTTCAGCAGGTCGCAATGGCAACTGGGCACCGCCTTGGGATTGCTTACCGTCGCCGCCTGCAAGAGCTTCGGCGGTGGTGGCTCGACGGTGCCGCCAGGCATCCAGCCCAACCCGCCGACGGTCATCTCCTGCACGCCACCCAATGGCAGCACCGGCATTCCCCTCAACGAGGTGGTGAGCGTGACCTTCAGCGAGGCGATGAACCTCGCCACCCTCAACACCAACACCTTCCTCCTGACCTACGGGCCAGCCGCGACCCCGGTCCGGGGCGAAATCGTCTGCACCAATGCCCGGGCCGTGTTCTGGCCCAGCACCCATTTCGCGAGCAACAGCCTGTTCACCGCCACGATCACCACCGGCGCCATGAGCGCCACGGGCGTCCCCCTCGTCACCAACCACACCTGGACCTTCACCACGGGCAGCCCAGCCTCTGCGAGTCTCTCCGGCCACAGCCAAGCCCCTGGACTGCGCCTGCAAGGCGCCGCCACTGCGAGGCCTCAGGTCGTGCTATCTGCCCGGTCACGCCTGGACTCCGTCCTCACCGATGGCAGGGTGAGCCTCCAGGCTGCGTCCGTGTTCCAGTCCTTGTCCACCCCCGCGCGGGTCACCGAGTGGGTCTATGGGGCCGACCTGGCGCCACCCGTCTCCACCCAACCCATGCTGGTTCGGGGTGACCACCAGCCAGCCTTCGCCTTCAGGCCCGCGAGTCTGCGGCCAACCCCGCAGTCCCACAGCCTCGATCAACCGGAGTATGCCATCCCAACCACTGGCAGCCCGTACCCATTCAAGCCCTTGACTGATTAATCCCTAGCCGTTGAGGTTTCCCGGATATAAGTAGGTGGGTGCTTCATCCACCTTCGGCCTCGCGACCCGTCCTGTTTTCGCGGTCATCCAGAGGTCGGCCATGTCCAGCAGCACCCCAGTTCCCTCCAGCCCCGGCCCCACAGCGGAGGCCGAGCACCAGACGAGCCCCTGGCAGGGCACTGGCCGGACCTTCGCTGCGATCGTCGGGGCCGCCCTGTTGGTCTTGCTGATGGTGGTGCCCTCCTATTGGGCTTTTGGTGGCATCAAGGCCTCCGCCGAAACCCGGAAGCACACCTTCGAGGTGATCAACCGGGGGGAGGCCTTCCTATCCGCCCTGCGGGATGCCGAGACCAGCGAACGCGGCTACCTGCTGACCGGTGACGAGGCTTTTCTGGTGCCGTACCTGGCGGTGCGCGATGGCATCGACAATCAGCTCGCCGAGCTGCGACAACGCACCCGGTTCGGCCCGGCCCAGAAACACCTGGAGGCGGTCACTCCCCTGGTCACCGCGAAAATGGCTGAGCTGGCCGACGCCATCGATCTGCGCCGCAACCAGCGCACGGCCGAGGCGCTGGCGGTGGTGCGCGGGGGCCAAGGCAAGCGGCTGATGGATGCGATCCGAGCCGAGATGGGCGCCTTCGCCGAGGTTGAACGGGGCATGTTGGCGGAAATCGAGGCCCAGTTCCATGTCCGCATGGGGCGGCTGTTTGCGGTCATCGTGGCCGTCACCCTGCTGACTTTGCTGGTGGCCCTTTCCTTCATCTACCTGATCCACCGGCAGACCCGCCAGCGGGTGCGGAACCGGGTCCATATCGAGACCTCGCACCTGCTCGAGGTCCAGGAAGAAACGAACAGGCGGCTGCTGGAGGCCAACCTCACCCTCCAGGAGAGCGAGGAAAATCTGGCCGTGACGCTCAACTCCATCGGCGATGCGGTCATCGTCACCGATGCCGAAGCCTGCGTCACGCGCATGAACCCCATCGCCGAAAAGCTCACCGGCTGGTCCCTGGCGGATGCCAAGGGCCTTGCGGTGAATGAGATGTTCAACATCATCAACCAGGAAACCCGCCAGCCCTCCGTCATCCCGGTCCTGGAGACTCTGGCGCATGGTACGGTGCATGGGTTGGCCAACCACACCATCCTGATCGCCCGGGATGGCAGTGAGGCGGACATCGCCGATAGTTGCGCACCGATCCGCGACCGCAACCACCAGGTGATTGGCGCCGTGCTGGTGTTCCGGGATGTCACCAAGGACTATGCTTCGCAGCGGGCCCTGCGCGACAGCTCGGCGCGGATCCACGCGATCCTCCATACCGCCGTGGACGGGATCATCACCTTCCACGCCCAGAATGGCCTGCTCGAGACCAGCAACCCAGCCGCTCAGCGGATGTTCGGCTATGCCGCCGCGGCACTGACGGGCCAAAGCATCACTCGGCTCATTCCCGAGTTGGAACCAGGCGAGGGGGCCGCTTCCCTGGACCAGTTCCAGGCCAGCGACCAGGCGCGGGCCATGGGCCTGGAGCGTGAGGTCCTGGGCCGGCGCAAGGATGGCCAATTCTTCCCCATGGAAATCGTCGTCAGCGAAATGCAACTGGGCGGCGAACGCTTCTTCACCGGCGTGCTGCGCGACATCACGGCCCGCAAGGAGGCCGAGAAGGCGCTCCGCCAGATGGGCGCCCTGCAGAACGCGATCTTCAACAGCGCCAATTTCTCGAGCATCGCCACGGATGCCCAGGGCGTCATCCAGATCTTCAACGTGGGCGCCGAGCGCATGCTCGGCTACGAGGCCGCCGAAGTGATGAACAAGGTCACGCCGGCCGAGATCTCCGATGGCGCTGAAGTGATCGCCCGGGCCAAGTCCCTGAGCCTGGAACTGGGCACTCCCATCCGGCCGGGGTTCGAGGCCCTCGTATTCAAGGCGTCCCGGGGCATCGAGGACATCTACGAATTGACCTACATTCGCAAGGACGGCAGCCGCTTCCCGGCGGTGGTGTCGGTGACGGCCCTGCGTGACGCCGAGGACAGCATCATCGGCTACCTGCTCATCGGCACCGACAATACGGCGCGCAAGCAGGCGGAAGAAGCACTCCTCAGGGCGGGGGCGCTGCAGAGTGCAATTTTCAACAGCGCCAATTTTTCGAGCATC
>JBBRZL010000165.1:0-7547 GCA_038236735.1 Holophagales bacterium
CTGAACCATCCGGCGGATCCCGAGACCATCGCCAAGACCGGCATCAAGTACCACAAGGAGATCCGCGAGAACGACGGCACCCAGTGCATGATGCGCCGCAACGGCACGGCGCACATCGTGGAGATCATGGACGCCTACGACCTGTTGCCCGTCCACAATTTCCAGTTCGGCTCGCACCCCGATGTCCACAAGATCGACAGCAGCTACTGGCAGCAGCGCTGCACCCAGGTCACCGCGGACGGCTGCTGGTACGGCTGCTCCATGGCCTGCGCCAAGGGCGTCGATGGCCTCACGGTCCAGACAGGGCCCTACAAGGGCCATCTGGTGTCAGTGGATGGGCCCGAGTACGAAAACGCGGCGGGACTGGGCTCCAACTGCGGCATTTTCGATCCTGACTACCTTCTCGAGCTTAACTTTTACTGTGACACCTACGGCATCTGCACCATCACCTACGGCACGCTCACGGCCTTCGTGATGGAGTGCTACCAGCGCGGCATCCTCAACCAGGAACGCACGGGCGGTCTTGACATGACCTGGGGCAATGCCGAGGCCGACCTGGAGATGATGCACCAGATGGCCCGCGGCGAAGGGTTCGGCAAGATCGCCGGCCTGGGCGTGAAGAAAATGAAGGAGCACTTCATCAGGAACGGCTGGGGCGATCCCCAGCTCATCAACGACATCGGCATGGAGAACAAGGGCCTGGAGTACTCCCAGTACATGTCCAAGGAATCCCTGGCCCAGCAGGGCGGCTACGCCCTCACCAACAAGGGCCCCCAGCACGACGAGGCCTGGCTGATCTTCATGGACATGGTGAACAAGCAGCTCCCCACTTTCGAGGACAAGGCTGAGGCACTCTACTACTTCCCCCTCTTCCGCACCTGGTTCGGCCTGAACGGCTTCTGCAAGCTGCCCTGGAACGACGTGGTGCCAGCGGACAACGCCTCCCAGCCCGAGCCCCAGAAGGTGCCCGAGCACGTGCAGAACTACGTGGATCTCTTTACCGCCACCACGGGCCTCAAGATCACCAAGGAAGACCTGATTACACAGTCCGCGCGGGTCTACAACTTCCAGCGCGTGTTCAACATCCGCATGGGCAAGGGCTTGCGCCTGCACGACGCGGCGCCCTACCGTTCGCTGGGCCCGGTCACCCGCGAAGAGTACGAATCGCGGACGGAGCGTTACGACAAGCAGATCGTGGACGAAATGGGCCTCGACCCGGCTGGCAAGAGCACTGAGGAGAAAATGGCCCTCCACCGGAAGTGGCGCATGGGGCGGTTCTCCCAGCTCATGGATGCCGTCTACACCCGCCGCGGCTGGACCCTGGACGGCGTGCCCACCCTGGCCCGACTGCAGGAACTGGGCCTCGACGCCTTCCCGGAAGTGGTCGCAGTGGTGAAGCAGCATCTCTAGGAGAATCGGCCGCGAATGCGGCCGATTCTCCCTTGGCAAGAACAACGGGAAGGACAGAGTGGCGGCATGATCCTGGTGAACGAGGAACCGCTCGACTGGCATGCGGGCATGACTGTCCGCGACGTGCTGCGCGCCCGGAATTACCGCTTCCCCATGCTGATCATCCACGTCGATGACATGCTGATTGCCAAACAGGACTACGACACCGCCACCATCCCCGAGGGGGCCGTGGTGAAGGTCATCCACCTCATCAGCGGGGGCTGATTCCTGCCACGGAGATGACGGGCAGCAGGATGCGGAACCGGGAGCCGCGGCCTGGTTCGCTTGCCACCTCCAGCTGGCCGCCGCCCTCTTCCACCATGGCCTTGAGAGTGGGCAGGCCCAGGCCTGTGCCCTTGCCGGGCGCCTTCGTGGTGAAGAAGGGATCGAAGATCCTGGCCAGGATGTCAGCGGCCATGCCAACCCCAGTATCGGTCACGTCGATCATGGCAAGGTTTTGTGCGGTTCCGCTCAGGGCCACCCGGATGGTGAGTTTCCCACCGCCGGGCATGGCATCCACGGCATTGGCCACCAGGTTCACCAGCATCTGCTCCAACCGGAGCCGCGAACTCTGTACGACGATGGCAGTGGCTTCCGGCACCTCAATCTGGAGTACCACGGGACGCGGGACGAGGAAACGAAGGGTCACTTCCATCTCCCGCACTTCCCGGCCCAGATCCATGGCCAGCAGTTCCTCCCTCTCCCGACGGGCGAAACCCATGAGCCGCCGGGTGAGCACTGCGGCACGGTCCGCGGCCTGGGCGATGCGATTAAGCTCCTTCTCTCCGGGTGCGATGCCGTCCTCCAGGTTCAGCACCGCCAGGTCGGCCGAACTCTTCACGGCGCACAGAAGGTTGTTGAGATCGTGGGCGAGCCCGGCCCCCATCAAGGCCACGGAATTCATGCGCTCGGCCCGCAACAGCGTGTCCTGGGCATGCTCGAGGGCCATCGTCCTCTGCTGCACCCGCTCCTCCAGGGTGCGCCGGCCCGCCTCGAGGTCTTGCATGGCCTGCACCTGCCGAAGCAGGAGAAGCACCACCATCACCAGAAAGATGCCTGACGCGCCCCGCACCAGGTAGAGTGGCGCCTCCAGGATGAGCACGGCCATGACGCCGAGGGCCGCCACCACCGGAATGTAGGGCAGCAGCCGCGCGAGCCGTCCGGCGCCACCCGCGGCCATGGGTTCCTCTGCTGGCGTGGGCGACCAGGCCGCGAGCCCCTGGAACAGGGGGATGCCGCCGACCAGGGGCCACCACCATTGGGCTTCTGGCCTCACGGGCAGGCCCGCCAGGGCCCAACCGGAGAGGACCACCAGCCAGGCCAGGGCCGAAACCCCGAGCCAGCCCAGGGGGCCCTTGAAGCGATGCAGTTGGTTGGAGGTCATGAAGACGAGACCACCTCCCATCAGAGCCGCCTGCAGGTAGGCCACGAGGACTCTCAGACCCAGAGCCTGATTGCCAGAATGCAGAGTCCCATGCACCCCCACCACCCAGAGCAGGAACAGGACGGAGGTGGCGAATAGAAGGCCGTCCAGCCAGCGCCGCCGATCTCCACCCTCCTGGTTCGGGTCTCTGGGGAAATTCAGGATGTCGGCCAGCATCAAGATGCCCCCCAGCAGGCTCAGAATCTCATACACGCGCGGGTCCCAGGTGAAAGCGTGGCTCCCATTGGCGAGGAGCCAGAGTGAGAGGCCGAGGGCATCCAGCAAAGCCGAGCTCGTCAGCAACCACCAGGCCAGAGGGCCCCTCTTCCGGGTCACCCAGGCCCGGTAGCCCAGGCTCGCCGCGGCGAGCACCTCCAGGAGCAGGTAGCTCGCATGCCAAGCAAGGCCCCGCCGTTCCAGGGGAAGCGCCAGATGAATCAGGAACAGCAGGAGCCAGATCCCCACCAGTAGGAATCTGGCGAACCTCAGACCACCCAGGGGCGCACCGCCGCCTTCGGGCAAGGGTGCCCTGGTCATGGTGGGTTCCAGTTGCTGGGTGGGGTAGCTTGGCCCGGCCAAGAGGGGCCTCGTGGGTAGGTTGATAATGAGTTTAGCGGCATGGGCGCAGAAGCCCATGAATAACGAGCAGGGGAAGCCGTGGCTTCCCCTGCTCGTTGGGTCATGTCCGGCTCAAAGTTCCAGGGTGATGCCCTGGGCCAGTTCCACTCGGCCGCTGAAGTTGATGGCGGAGGTCTGGCGGCGCATGTAGGCCTTCCAGGCATCGGACCCGCTCTCACGACCCCCACCGGTTTCCTTCTCGCCCCCAAAGGCCCCACCGATCTCGGCACCACTGGTGCCGGTGTTCACGTTGGCGAGGCCGCAGTCGCTGCCGGCCGCCGACAGGAACAGTTCGCTTTCGCCCTGGTCCTTCGTGATGATGGCGCTGGAGAGGCCCTGGGGCACGCCGTTCTGCAGGGCGATGGCCTCCTCGATGGTGTCGTAGGACAACACGTAGAGCACCGGGGCGAAGGTCTCCTCCTGCACCATGGGCAGGTCCTTGGGCACCGCGGCGATGCAGGGCGTGATGTAGCAACCGCCAGGTTTCTGAAGCAGTTCGCCTCCGCAGACGATGCGGCCCCCCTGGGCTCTGATGGTCTCGATGGCCGCCAGCATGGTGTCCACGGCTCCCTGGTCCACCAGGGGCCCCATGAGGATGTCGTCCTTCCGGGGATCGCCGATGGGCGTCTTGGCGTAGAGCGCCACGAGGCGCTGGAGGAAGGTGTCGTGGATGGAGCGGTGCACGATGACCCGGCGGGTGGAGGTGCAGCGCTGACCCGAGGTGCCGATGGCGCCGAAGTAGACGGAGCTGAGGGCCAGTTCCAGGTCGCCCTTCTCGCTGACGATCACCGCCCCGTTGCCGCCCAGTTCCAGGATGTGCTTGCCGAAGCGCTCCTGCACCAGCTTGCCCACGTGGCGGCCGCCCGGCACCGAGCCCGTGTACGACACCAGGGCCACCCGGGGATCCGTATTGATGAGATCGCCGATGTCGCTGCCCCGGCCGATGGCCAGGCTGCAGATGGCGGGGTCGTAGCCGAAGTCCCGCAGCACCTTCTCGGCGATCTTCGTACAGGCGATGGCGGTGAGGGGCGTCTTGGACGAGGGCTTCCACAGTACCGTGTCGCCGCAGACCAGAGCCAGTGCGGTGTTCCAGCTCCACACGGCCACGGGAAAGTTGAAGGCGGTAATGACGCCCACCACGCCCAGGGGATGCCACTGTTCCTGCAGGCGGTGCATGCGCCGCTCGCTGGGCATGGTAAGGCCGTAGAGCTGGCGGGAGAGACCCACGGCGAAGTCGCAGATGTCGATCATCTCCTGGACTTCGCCCAGGCCCTCGCGCAGGGTCTTGCCCATTTCCAGGGTGACCAGCTCCGCCAAAGCCGCCTTGTTCCGGCGCAGCTCGTCGCCGAGGGCCTTCACTACCTCGCCCCGCTTGGGCGCGGGCACCAGCTTCCAGGACGCGAAGGCGGCGTGGGTCTTGGCCAGGATGGCGTCGAACTCCTGGGGCGTGACGTTCGTGACCGTGGCCAGCTCCGTCCCATCGATGGGGGAGACTACCTTCTGGGCCTTGCCGCTGCCGCTCCAGGTACCGGCGAAGCCGCCCGGATCCACCGTCGAAATGCCAAGTGCCTTCAGGATCTCCTGCATGACCTACCTCCAACGTCCATTAGTACATTCATGTGTTTCAATTATAAAATTCATTTTTTTCACATGAATCATGAATATGATTCATGAACATGGATGCCCTGCTCGACCTCCCCCAATTGCGAACCTTCTTCACCCTCGTGCAGACGGGCAGCTTCACCGGCTGCGCCCGCCGACTGCACCGCACCCAGTCCGCCGTGAGCCACGCCATGGCCAAGCTGGAGGACCTGGTGGGCGTCCCCCTACTGGACCGGCGGAGCCGGGAGCTGGGCCTCACAGAGGAGGGCCGCCGCCTCTACCAGGCGTGCGAACAGGTCTTTGCCACCCTCGACGCGGCCACGGACGATCTGCGCCGCCACTCGACCCTGGCCCGGGGCCGGCTCCGCGTGGGCGCCACGGTGGAGTTCGGCAGCAGCATCCTCATGAAGCACATGCAGCCCTTCCTGACCGCGCACCCGGACCTGGAGATCGACTTCACCCTCAGCCACGACCTGCTCACGCCCCTGCTGCGGGATGACCTGGATCTCATCATCGACTGCCAGGAACACTCCCTGCCCACGCTCAAGAAGTCGCCCCTGTTCCGGGAGACCTACGTGGTGGCCTGCGCGCGGGCCTTCCGCAAGGCCCACCGCCTGCGTGTGCCGGCGGACCTCGCCCGCGGACCGGTCCTGTCTCTCGACAAGGCCGGTGCCTGGTGGAACCGTTTCCTTCGGGCGGTGCCGGAGCACGACCAGCCGCAGCTGGACCAGATCATCGCCGTGAATCACATCCGCGCCATGATCCACGCCGCCGTGGAAGGCATGGGCGCCCTGCTGGTGCCCCGCTACAGCGTCCTGGGTGAGTTGGAACGGGGCGACCTGGTGGCCCTGTTCCCCACCATCCGCCCCACCGAGGACCGCTTCTCGATCTATCAGAAGCGGGTCAAGGCCACCCAGGAGAAGCAGAAGCTGCTGACGCGGTACCTGCAATCATTGAGCCCTGCCGAATTCGGGTCCTAGGCTCCAAACCGCGTTGCGGTTTGGAGGTAATTGCCAGTTTCACTGGCAGTGGAAAGACCGCGTTAAATGACAACAGGCCGCCTTTCGGCGGCCTGTTGCTATCTGCAAACCGAAGGTTTGCAGCCAGAGCTGAATTACATCTGGTCTTTGAGTCCCTTCGCCGTCTTAAAAACGACTTTCCGGCCGGCGGGGATCTTGATGCTTTCGCCGGTCTTGGGGTTGCGGCCCATCTTCTCCTTGGTGGCGCGGACTTCGAAGATGCCGAGGCCGAAGACGTTCACGCGGTTGCCGGAGAGGAGGGTCTCGACGATGTGGTCGCGGACGCCGTCCAGGATGGACTTGGCACGGGCCTTGGAAAGATCCTGGGCCTCGGCGAGGTTGGCAGCGAGTTCGGCGATGCCGAGGGTATCGGGTTTGGCACTGGATTTCGCCATGGGGTGACTCCTTAGGAATGGGATGGGCGGGATTCCCTGCGACAGGCGAATCCCGGCAGGACCGTGAACCCCCTTGGGGACCGGCCGCTGGAGGACTGGATAAGTGAATCTACTCGGCGGCCGCGATGGCGCTGACTTCCAGGTTCACCTTCGCGTGGACGCCGGTGTAGAGGCGCACATCCACGATGTAGGTGCCAGCATCCTTGATGTGCGGCACGGTGATCTCGCGGCGGTCCAGCGTGAAGCCCTTGCCCTTGAAGAGCTCGGCCACGTCGGCATTGGTGACGGACCCGAAGAGGTGGCCGTTCTCGCCAGCCTTCTTGGACACGGCGAGGGAAACGGCCTCGAGCTTCTCGGCCAGGCTCTTGGCATCGGCCAGTTCCTTGGCACGGAGCTTCTCGGCGCGGATCTTCTCAAGCTCGATCTGCCGCTTGTTGCCGGCGGTGACGGGCAGGGCCATCTTGCGGGGCAGGAGGAAGTTACGGGCGTAGCCGTCCTTGACGTTGACAACGTCGCCGCGGACCCCAAGGTGGGTCACGTTCTCGATCAAGAGGATTTCCATGAAAACTCCAGGAAGGGTGGTGGGATGGGTTTGGCCAGCGCCGGGTGCTCGCGTTGTCCCCGCGTGGGTGAGACGGCGTCTTGCGCCGTCAGGGTCGGGATCGAGGGAACCCGCCCTGTCCCCCGGTGGGTTCAGGCCAATCAGAAAGTCCAGTCTATCCTGGGATCAGCCGATACCCAAGCCAGGATTTCCCATCTCACGAGGCCTGAATGAGCAGCTACGCCGATCGACGCGACACCCGGCGCATCATCGTCGGATCTGAGTTTGCCATCGCCTTCACCCTGAGGGGACATAACTATAGGGATGTCCGCATCACCAACCTCAGCACAGGGGGCTGCTTTGCCCTGGTGGGGCTCCGGGATGCCCGTCTCTTCGAGCGGGGCGCCGTCATCGAGGATCTGGTCCTGCTGCACCCGGAGCTGCCCAAGGCGCCCATCTTGGCCACCGTCTCCTACGTCCTGGGTGGGCGGCCGGGGGGC
>JBBRZL010000166.1:0-7424 GCA_038236735.1 Holophagales bacterium
GTGCTCGTCGGTCCGCGCCAAGGCGCCCCGGGTGCCGAGGAGCTGCTCCTGGATGGCGGTACTCAGGGCCGTGCTGCGGTCCGCCAGCTTGGAGACCTCTCCGGCCACTACCGCGAAGCCGGCGCCGAACTGCCGGGCGTGGGCGGCCTCGATGCTGGCGTTCAGGGATAGGAGGTGGGTGCGGCCAGCGATCTCGGCGAGGTCCTCCAACATAACCTCCATCCGGACCGACCGATCGCGGATGTCCTCGATCTCAGCCACCAGCTGGGTGGTGGAGCCGGCGACCTCGGTCAGGTGGGCCACGAAGCCGTCCAGGGTGCCCATGATCGAGGCGCTCATGTCACTGGCCCCCGCGCTCGCGGAGCCTTCGAGAGAGGTCCGCATGGCCTCCTGGACGTCACCGGCCAGGCGGTGCTGCACCTTCACGCTGCTATCCAGCAGCATCAAGGAGTCCTCCAGTGTCCCGGCGGCCTCCCGCACCAGGCTGTCCACCTGCAGCAGCTCGGGCGTGAGGAAGTTCACCTGGCTCTCTAGCATGGCCGTCTCCCGCGCCGCGGTGCGCAACAGCACCCCGCGCAGGTGCCCGCCCCCGTCGAGGACGGTGGTGGGACCTGCGGCGGCCGGAGCGGAGCGCCAGAAGTTCATGACACCTTCGCTTCGAAGAGGCTCGCGAGGCCCAGGGCCTCGAAGCGGGGCGCCCAGTCTTCCTTCGCGCCGATCAGGACCAGCCGGCCGTTCCTGGCCTTCAAGTCCCGGGCGAGGGCGCGGAGCAGCTGCACACCCGAGAGGTCCAGGTCCCCGATGCCGCTGAGGTCGAGCTTGAGGGTGTCCCCCTCGGTCGACATCAGGGCCAGGGTCTGTTCCCACTGGGTGTGGATGGAAAACAGGTCCAGGTCTCCTTCGATGGCCAGGGCCGGGGCCAGGGCCATGGACGGAGGCGGGGGTGCGGATTTGCGGGCCATGGGATCAGACCGCCGCGCTTTCGAGGGCGTGCAGTTCGCCGTCGGAAAGGAGGCGATCCAGGTCGAGGAGGATCAGCATGGATTCCGCCCCCGTGGCGCCGGGCAGGGTGGCCAGGCCGGCAATAAACTCGCGGCCCAGGGCGCTCTGGGTGCCCAACTCCGGGGCAGGCCGGATGGCGGCGGGATCCAGGTCGAGCACGTCTGACACGGAATCGACCCGGATGCCCAGAGTGCGGCCATGGATCTCCACGATCACGATGACCGGGCGGGTGTCCTCGGGGGCCTCGCCCAGGGAGAAGCGGTGCCGCAGTTCGAGGATCGGCACGATGGCGCCCCGGAGGTTGATCACGCCGGGCATGTAGGGTGGCGCCTTCGGGATGCGGGTGATGGTGGCCTGGGCCTGGATCTCCCGGACCTTGAGGATGGGCAGGGCATAGGCTTCACCGGCGAGGGCGAAGCAGAGCACCTGTTGGAGGGCCTGGGTGCTGGCATCGGTGATGGCCATGGTGAACTCCGCAACGGTTTTTCTTTGGGAACTGGGCAGGGGCTGTTGCAGTGGGCCAGGGACGGCGGGCGGGTTCCCGCCGTCCCTGGAGTCGTCGGGATCAGAAGGCTTCCCACTGGCCGTCGTCGCCGGAGGCTGGGGTGGCCACGGGCTGCTTGGAGTGGCCCAGTTCGGGTCGGGCCGGGGCGCGCTTGATCGCTCCGCGGACGGGCTTGCCTGGGGCCTTCGCGCCGTTGGGGTGGGCGCTGACCGTGGCCCGGGGCCGGGTGGCCTCGCTGCGCCGGGCCTCGGCGCCGGTCTTGAAGCGGGAGACCACTTCGGCCAGCGTGTGGGCCTGGCTGTCCAGGGTTTCCGCAGCGGCGGCAGCCTCCTCCACCAGGGCGGCATTCTGCTGGGTCACTTCGTCCATCTGCACCACGGCCTTGTTGAGTTCGATCAGGCCCGTGCTCTGCTCCTTGGTGGCGTTGGCGATCTCGCCCACCAGCGCCGTCACGCGCTGGACATTGACCACCACTTCCTGGATGGTCTCGCCGGCATGGGCGGCCACTTTGCTGCCGTCCACGGACTTGGCCACGCTTTCGCGGATCAGGACCTTGATTTCCTTGGCGGCGTCGGCGCTGCGCTTGGCTAGGTTGCGGACCTCGGCGGCGACCACGGCGAAGCCCCGTCCCTGTTCCCCCGCCCGGGCGGCTTCCACGGCTGCATTGAGTGCGAGCAGGTTGGTCTGGAAGGCGATCTCGTCCACCACGCCGATGATCTCGTTGATCTTCGCGGAACTTTCATTGATGGATTCCATGGCCGCGATGACCTGGGTGACGGCGGTGCCGCCATCCTGGGCCACCTGGCGGGCCTTGACCGCTTCCTGGTTGGCCGACTGGGCGTTGTCGGCGGTCAGGTTCACGTTGCTGGTGATCTGCTCCAGACCGCTGGCGGTTTCCTCGAGGTTGGCGGCCTGTTCTTCAGTGCGGCTGCTCAGGTCCTGGTTGCCCATGGCGATCTCGCCCGAGGCCGTGGCGATGGCGGCGGCCCCTTCCTGCACCTGCACCAGGGCTTCGCGCATCTGGACGATGCTTTCGTTGATGGCCTTGCCCAGTTCTTCGAAGATGCCCTGGTAATTGCCCACCACCTGGGACGTGAAGTCATTGGCGGCCATTTTCTGGATGACGTTGTTGGCTTCCACCAGACCCTGCAGCCCATCGATGCAGGAGTTGATGTTCTCCTTGATGGTGTTGTAATCCCCCTTGTACTTGTCGGTGATCTTGGCGGGGATCTCGCCCTTGCCGATGCGCGCCACATAGCTCGCGGTCACGTTCAGGGGATCGACGATGTTGGTGATAGCCTGGTTGACGCCCTTGACCAGCTGGTTCCAGCCGCCCACGAACAGGTCGGCATTGGCCCGCTTGTCGAGTTCGCCGTCAGCGGCGCCCTGGATGATGATGTCGGTCTGCGCCAGCAGATCGCTCATCATCTTGACCATGTTGTTGAGGTTGATCTTGATGACGTTGTACTGGCCCTTGTATTCGGTGGTGATGGTGGGCGGGATGATGCCCTTGGCCACCTTGTCCACGTAGTCGGCGGTAACGTTCATGGGATCGACGATGTTGGTGATGGCCGCATTGACGCCCTTGACTAGATCGTTCCAGCCGCCCACGAACATGTCCGCGTTGGCGCGTTTGTCGAGCTGACCCTCGGCGGCGCCCTTGATGATGATGTCGGTCTGGGCGAGCAGGTCGCTCATCATCTTGACCATGTTGTTGAGGTTGATCTTGATGAGGTTGTACTGGCCCTTGTATTCGGTGGTGATCACGGGCGGGATGATGCCCTTGGCGACCTTGTCGACGTAGTCGGCGGTGACGTTCATGGGATCGACGATGTTGGTGATGGCTGCGTTGACGCCCTTGACCAGCTGGTTCCAGCCGCCCACGAACATGTCGGCGTTGGCCCGCTTGTCGAGTTCGCCATTGGCGGCGCCCTGGATGATGATGTCGGTCTGCGCCAGCAGATCGCTCATCATCTTGACCATGTTGTTGAGGTTGGTCTTGATGACGTTGAAGTCGCCGTTGTAGTTGTCGGTGATGATCGGGGGGATCACGCCCTTGGAGATCTGATCCACATAGTTGGCGGTCACGTTCAGCGGCCCGATGACAGCATCGAGACAGTCGTCCACGCCCTGCACGATCTTGCGGAAGTCGCCCTGGTGCCTGGTGGCGTCGGCCCGGGTGGCCAGCTTGCCCTGCACAGCGGCTGCGCTGAGCATGCCCGCATCGGCCACGAGGGCGTTGACGGCATCCACGCACTGGTTGAGGTTGTTCTTGATCTCGTTGAAGTCGCCGTTGTACTTGTCGGTGATCTTGGGCGGGATGTCGCCCTTGGAGATGCGGTCCACGTAGCCGGCGGCCACGTTGAGGGGGCCGATGACGGAATCCAGGCAGTCGTTGACGCCCTGGACGACCTTGCGGAAGTCGCCCTGGTGCTTGGTGGCGTCGGCGCGGGTAGCCAGCTTGCCTTCCACGGCGGCGACGCTGAGCAGGTTGGCATCGGTGACCAGGGCGTTCACGGCATCCACGCACTGGTTGAGGTTGTTCTTGATCTCGTTGAAGTCGCCGTTGTACTTGTCGGTGATCTTGGGCGGGATGTCACCCTTGGAGATGCGGTCCACATAGCCGGCGGCCACATTGAGGGGCCCGATGACGGAATCCAGGCAGTCATTCACGCCCTGCACGATCTTGCGGAAGTCGCCCTGATGCTTGGTGGCATCGGCGCGGGTGGCCAGCTTGCCATCGACGGCCGCCTGGTTGAGCAGGGCGGCATCGGCCACCAGGGCGAGGAGGTTGGTGCGCACTTGTTTCAGAGCCGGATTGATCTCATCCTGCGCATCGGCTGCCACCCATTCCTTGCTCAGATCCCCATTGGAGATCTGCTGCAAGCCCACCACGATCTCCTGGAGGTTGTCAGTGAAGCCATCCATGGCGCGGGCCAGGTCGCCGATCTCGTCGGCGCGGTCCATCTTCAAGCGGGTGCCCAGGTGGCCCTTGGCCATTTCCTTCATCATGTCAACGCCCTGCTGCAGGGGGGCGGTGATGGATTTGGTGAGGATCCAGCCCATGGCCACCGCGAAGAGCACCGCAACGCCCATGATGATGTACATCAGCAGAGCGGCTGCACCGGCCATGGCGGTATTGCTGTCCGAGGTCTGACTGGCTAGGGCCAGCTTGGATTTGGTCAGCGCATCCAGGGCCACGTTGACCTCGGTGGTGGCCTTGGCGCCATCACCATGGAGAAGGGCTTCGGCCTCCTTCATCTTCCCATCCTTGACCAGGGCGAGAATCTGGCTGGACGCCTGGTCATACCTGCTGCTGGCATCCTTGAAGCTCTTGAAGTCGGCGCGGCCCGCATCCGTAAGAATCGTTTTCTGGAAGGACTCTTCCGTCTTGCTCTGTTCAACTTCGAGTTCCTTGATGCGGCTGCCGAATTTGGCCACATCCCGGGTCATGATGGCGTCCCGCAGGTTGACGCGCTGGCGCTGGAAGGCCTGCCGAATGTTTCCCAGCTCGCCGAGGGGCACCGTGATTTTTTCGTAGAGCCTGGTGTCGGCCGCATCGATGGTGTGGATCTTGTTGCTGCCCAGGAACCCCATGCCGACGAGCAGGGCGGCCACGAGTATGAAGGCCCCGATGAGCTTGGGTCCCATCTTGGTGTTGTCGAGGAAGCGCATGGGGATCTCCTTGGAGAGAAGTGGGGACTGGGTCCTGCGTGGGAAGGAAGCTGTTGAAGGGGCGCAACCCGTCTCCTGTCTGGCTGGCCAGGAGGGCCGGGGTCGAGCTTGGGAACTGTCAAAACGGCAAAAGGCGCAACCACCGCGGTCCCAGGGACCGGATTGGTTGCGCCTTCGACTTGCAGACCGAGCGCCTGCCCGAAAAGGCATCCTGCTCCGAAAGCAGGATTGATGACTTCTGTGTTATCGACGGGTCAGAAACATCCTTGAATTTTGTTTTTCGAGGTGGTTGGGTTGAAAAAAATTCGTATCGATATGAAAAAAATGTTTCATGACCATCAAACCCAGCACATTGCCGGGCGCGATGCCGGGCTCAGGATCACGCCTCCAATTGCTGCTCCAGCTTCTGCCGGAGGGCGCCCAGTTCCTTGGACTTAAACGAACTCCGGGTTTCCTCAAGGACGTGGATGCCGTCGCGGAGTACCTGCTGATAGGTGTCGAGCCGGGGGCAGTGGCCTGAAACGCAGGGCAGCGTGTCGGGCCCATCGCCCAGCGCCACGGTGAAGAGGGCGCTCATGTCTGCGAGCATCCCCGCCATGTTGGCCAGGGACAGGCCCAGCACCTCCTGGGCGAGGTGCCGGGAGGGGTTCGGCTGATGGGTGAACCCAGCTCCCTGCAGCTGCTGGAGGCTAGCGGACCAGGCCGCCAGCCGTTCCGAATAGCGCCCGACGGCCCGCCGCGTGCGGACCACGGAGGCGCAGCGCAGGATGTTCTCGATCAGCACCTCGATGAGCAGGGGCTTGGTGAGGTAGGCGACCACGGGCAGGTGCACGGCCGCGGTGGCCGTCTCCACCGTCGGATGGGCTGTGACGATGATCACGGGCAGGTCCGGGGCGAGCTGGCCAACCTGCCGGATGAACTCGAATTGGAGGTTGCCCGGCATGCGGATGTCGGAAATGAGCACATCGTAGGTCTGGCTTTCCAGCAGCCAGGTGGCGCTGGTCGCGTCCAGGGCGGTGTCCACGATGAAACCGTCCTCCGTGAGGAGTTCGGCGGTGGCCTTCAGGTAGATCTCTTCGTCGTCGGCCAGAAGGAGGCGAAGGGGTGGATCAAAGATGCGTGGCATGGATTTCCCTGGCAATGGGTGGCGTTCCCGAGGCATCGGCCTTGCAGTGCGTTGGCATGAACTTGGACAGGCTCCTAGAGAAGCCGCTGGAGCGTCTGGGCGTCGTAGGGTTTCGCCAGGAGTTGGACCCCTGGATGCTCCCTGACCAGATCCCCGAGGGCTTCCGTGGAATAGCCTGTGGTCAATACGATGGGCAGCGTCGCATTCCTTTGCCGGAGCTGCAGCAGGGTCTCGAGTCCGCCGATGCCAGGCATGTGCACGTCCAGGATCACGAAGTCGGGCCGGAAGCCCTGGTCGATCAGGACCAGGGCTTCCTCGCCGCTGGCGGCCGTGGTGGCCGTGTGCCCGAGACATTCGAGCATGCCGGAGGTGGAGGCGAGGATGAGCGGATCATCATCGATGAGCAGGATGTACTTGCCCGCCACACCACCAGCGCCTCCGGAGTCGGGCGGAAGCGAAACCTCGGTCAGGCTGGCGATGGGGGCCGGGAAGCGCAGGCGCACGAGGGTCCCGCGCCCTGGTTTGCTCTGCAGGTCAATGGTCCCCCGATGGGACCGCACAGTCCCGTACACGATGGCCAGTCCCAGGCCGCTGCTGGTGGTGGACTGCTTCGTGGTGTAGAAGGGTGCCATGGCCTGGCGCAGGGCCTCCGGGCTCATGCCGACGCCGCTGTCCTCGACCTCCAACAGGACGGCATGGGGGCCATCATTCCTGGTGCGGATCCAAAGGGTGCCGCCCCCGGGCATGGCCTGGATGGCGTTGGTGCAAAGACTGATCAGGGCCTGACTCAGGGCCGCTGCATCCCCCTTCAGCTGCCACAGGCCATAGCCCAGGTCCGTCATGATGCGGAGGGCTGGAGGCTTGGTGTGCTCGAGCAGACGCGTCTCTTTCAGGATGAGGCCGTTCAAGTCGAGCAGCCCTTCCTCCCGGAGGTCCTTGCGGGCGAAGCCCTGGAGCGACTTCGCCAGGTCGCCACCGCGCAGGCAGGCTTTGGTGATGGTCTCCATGCCCTGGCGCAGGGCGGAGCCTTCTTCGGACTTCCGCCGGTGGACAGTGGCCACAGCGAGGATCGAATTCAGCACGTTGTTGATGTCGTGGGCGATCCCTCCCGCCAAC
>JBBRZL010000167.1:0-7422 GCA_038236735.1 Holophagales bacterium
ATGAACACGGAGAGTTCCGCGCCACCGGGCACGTGCGGCACCACCAGGTAGGCGGCGATCTTCGCATGGCCCACGATATAGGCCAGGATCGCATAGGTCAGCGACACGATGAGCGTCCCGCCGATGGCGAGGCCGTCCAGGCCGTCCGTGAGGTTCACGGCATTGCTCGTGCCCACCATCACCAGCCAGATCCAGGGGATCAGGAGCACGCCGACGTCAGGCCGGAAATTCTTGAAGAAGGGCACCGACAGCTTGCTGGTGGCGCTCCCCCGCAGGCCGAAATGGAGGATGAGCCAGGCCACCAGCACAGAGATGACCGTCAGCAGCGCCATCTTCTGCCAACTGCTGAGGCCCAGATTCTGCTTCTTGAGCAGCTTCTGCGCGTCATCGAAGGCACCGACTCCTCCAAAGCCCAGGAGCGCCAGCAGGGCGACCCAAATGGCACCGTTGTGGAGGTCGCACCAGAGCACCGTGGACACCGTGATCACGATGAGGACGAGGATGCCGCCCATGGTGGGCGTCCCTTCCTTCTTCTGGTGGTGCTCGGGGCCCGCGTCGCGGATGTGCTGGCCCATCTTGAGGGCCGTGAGGGTGCGGATGACCCAGGGCCCGAGCAGCAGACTCAGCACCATGGCAGTGGCCGCCGCCATGGCCGTGCGAAAGGTGACGTAGCGGAAGACCGAGAAGCCCGGGACCGTGTCGCGGAAGGGGTAGAGAAGCCAGGGCAGCATGGGAATCCGTTCAAAGGCCGGAAGACTGGGGATCGTGGACTGAAGATCGAGGACTGAAGACTGGAGACTGCATGAGCCAATCGACGACGCGCTCGGCGCGCCAGAACCGGCTGCCCTTGACCAGGATACGGGCACCCGGCGGAATTGCGGAGAGGCCCGTGGCTTCGTCGCGCAGGGGGTCGAAATCCGGGAAGGACTGAACCCCCGGCCCGAAGCCCTCAGCATAGTCCCGGGCGAAGTCACCATAGGTCCAGAGCCGCGAGAGCCCCAGTGCCTTCAGAGCGGCGCCCATCTGCCGGTGGATCCGCGCGGCCTCCGGGCCCAGTTCCCGCACCGAGCCCAGCACCGCCACGGCCTCGCCGCCGGGCAGCTGCAGCAGGGTCCGCGCGCAGGCCAAGATGGAATCGGGGCTGGCATTGTAGGTCTCATCCAACAACCAACCGCCACCGGGCAGGGCCTGAAGTCGGCCGCGCCCGGGCTCCGGAGTCACCGTGCCAAGCCCTGCGGCCACGCGCTCTGGGTCGAAACCGAGCTGGATGGCCAGGGCCGCGGCCAGGGCTGCGTTCCGGACCTGGTGCTCGCCTGGCAGCTGGAGGCGGATGGGCACCCGGCCCTGGGGTGTCCGTAGGCGAAAGGCCCCGCCAGAGGCACCGAGCGACTCGAACCCCTCCCAACCATAGGCCGTGTCTTTCCCCACCGGCAGGGCCTCCGCGTGGCGGGCCCAGGGCTGCGCCGCGATCCAGCGGCACCAGGGATCTGCCGCCAGGTGGGCCCAGGTTCCGCCCCGCTTCAGGCCTGCCACCAGCTCGCCCTTGGCCTCGGCGATGCCCTGCTGGCCGCTGGGGAAGTTCTCGATGTGCGCGGTGCCCACGAGCGTGATGAGCCCTGCATCGAGGGGCGCGATCTCCGTCAGGCGGCGGATCTCCCCCGGAGTGCTCATGCCCAGCTCCAGTACCGCGGCACCCAGTCCCTCGGGCAGGGTGGCCAGGGCCTCGGGCAGTCCCAGGGCGTTGTTGCGGTTGCCCGGCGTCTTCCAGGCGCCCACGGCCGCCGCCAGTAGTTCCTTGGTGCTGGTCTTGCCCACACTGCCCGTGACGCCGAAGACCGTGCCCGGCCGCGCCGCTGCCAGCCGCTCTTGGCCCCAGCGCTGGAGGGCCACCAGCGTGTCGGGCACGATCAACTGTGGACAATCGCTGTCCAGGGGATGATCCACCAGCAGGGCGGCGGCACCCTTGGCCACGGCCTGGGCCGCGAAGGCGTGCCCGTCCCGTTCGGCCCGCAAGGCCACAAAGCAGGCGCCAGGTTGGAGCGTGCGGGTATCCAGCGAGAGCGCGCCGGGCACCACCGCGTCGTTGCCGAGTACCTCGCCAGATACCTTCGCGGCGGCCTGGGAGAGAGACCAGAGGCTCATTCCAGCTCCCTTGAGGACGCGCGTCGCAACCGGTCCCGAAGGGCCAGCCAGGCCTCGCCCTCAGGAGGCTGCTCCATGACCACCCGATCAAAGCCCTCGTCGTCCAGTTCGTGCAGGAGCGCGTAGATGCGCGTAGCCACCAGCGCCGCATCCAGGGGCAGCAGCACCCCGCGCATGCCGGCCGGCAGCGGGGGCAGGCTGCCCAGGCCCACGTAGGCCACGCGGCCCGTCGCAACCTTGAGGCCGGTGCCCCGGGGCACCAGCTCCAGGCGCGCCCTGGGCGCGTAGTGGCGGACCGCCATGCCCGGCGCCGATTGCAGTTCCCCAGCTGCCACCGCGCCTTCCCACAGCTCCACCGGGCCAATAATGGCCGCCAGCGTGGCGGGCGCGATGGGGCCGGGGCGCAGGATGCGCGGGCGCACCCCGCTCAGGTCCAGGATGGTGGATTCGAGCCCGGCGGCGGTGGGACCTCCGTCGAGGATCAGGTCCACCGCCTCGCCCAGGCCCGTGGCCACGTGTTCGGCGAGGGTGGGCGACAGGTGCTGGCTGCGGTTGGCGCTGGGGGCGGCCAGGGGCCGGCCCGTGGCGCGGATGAGGGCCAGGGCGATGGGGTGGTCGGGACAGCGCAAAGCCACAGTGAGGCCGCCTGCGCGGACGATGGCGGGCACCTGCGCCGAGGCGGGCAGCACCAGGGTCAGCGGCCCGGGCCAGAACAGGTCCACCAGCAGTGTGGCCGTGTCGGGCCACTGGGATACGAGTTGCCGGGCTTCCTCGGGACCATCCACATGGAGGATGACGGGATTCGTGGCAGGCCGGCCCTTCGCGGCATAGATGCGGGCCACGGCCGCGGGGTTCAGTCCGTCCGCACCCAGCCCATAGACCGTCTCCGTGGGAAAGGCCACCAGACCTCCGGCTGCGAGGATCGCGGCAGCCTCACCGAGGGCCGGATCGTCCCCTGCCCGAACGGCAAGGACCCGGGTCACCGAGGACCTCTCAAGGCTGCTTCCACGGCGGCGCGGTCGCTGTAGGGATGCTTCACGCCATGGATCTCCTGGTAGGGCTCGTGACCCTTGCCCGCCAGCAGCAGCAGGTCGCCGGGGCGGCAATCCGCCAGGGCCTGACGCACCGCCTCACGACGATCGGCGTTGCGATGGTAGCGAGTGCCATCGGCCCGCAGCGCTGCGGGAATGCCCGGCGCCGCGTCATCGAGGATCCGCTCCGGGTCTTCGCCGCGGGGGTTGTCGCTGGTGTGCCACAGCACGTCCGCCCCCGCGGCCACGGCCGCGGCCATGAGGGGGCGCTTGGTTCGATCACGGTCGCCGCCGCAGCCGAAGAGCACGTGCAGCCGGCCGCCGGCGGGGAGCAGGCGCCGGCCCTCCGTGAGCAGCTTCTCCAGGGCATCGGGCGTGTGGGCGTAATCCACCATGACACCGAAGGGTTGCCCGCTGGCAATGCGCTCCAGCCGGCCCGGCGCGCCGGTCACCAGAGGCACTGCAGCCACCAGACGCCCCAGGTCGAAGCCGGCCTCGGCGCCGGCGGCCAGGGCCGCCAGCAGGTTGTAGACATTGAAGCGGCCCAGCAGGGGGCTCTCCACCGTGAAATCGCCCTGGCGGGCCTGCAGGCCGAACCGAGTGCCCGTGGGACCCAGGGCAAGCTCCATCACGCGGTAGTCCGCCTCCCGGTCGATGGCATAGCTCCAGCAGCGGCCGCCATCCAGCAGGCGCCGACCGTAGGGGTCGTCCGCGTTCACCAGCAGCCGGGCGCTCTGCTCACGCAGGCGGGCCTTGGCTTCGAAGTATGCTTCGAGGGTGCCGTGGTAGTCGAGATGGTCCTGGGTGAGGTTCGTGAACACGCCCACCTTGAACAGCGCACCGTGGACGCGGCTCAGGCAGAGGGCATGACTGCTCACCTCCACCGCCGCAGCGGCATCACCCGCCTCGATGCTGCGCCGCAGCCAGCGATAGAAGGTGGGGCTTTCTGGCGTGGTGCGGACGGCCTCCTCTTCCAGGTCGCCAGCGGCATTCTGGACGGTACCCACCAGTCCGCAGCCGATGCCCGCGCCCCGCAGCAGCTGGCGGATCAGGGTCGTGGTGGTGGTCTTGCCGTTGGTGCCCGTGACGCCGATGAGCGCAAGATGTTCATCCGGCGTGCCGTTCAAACGCCGGGCCATTTCGGCCATGCGTAGGCGCGGATCCGCCAGGAAGGTGCAGGCGGCGATGCCTTCGGGCACAGCCACCGGGGCTTCCGAAATCACAGCGCAGGCCCCCTGGGCCAGGGCCTGGGGCACGAAGGCGAGGCCGTCGGCCTGCTCGCCCTTCAGGGCCAGAAAGGCCCATCCGGGCCGCACCTCGCGGCTGTCGCTGGTGAGGTCCACCACCTCCACATCCGGTCCGGACTGCCGGACGGCGATCCCATCGATGAGCGCGTCCAGGTTCATGGCATCCCCGCCTTGATCTTCACCACCGTGCCGGGCTCCAGGGGCGCCCCGGGCTCTGGGCTCTGGCCCAGCACGCGGGTGGCCCTGGCCCCGGTGGACACCTCCACCCTGGGCGTGCCGCCTACCAGCACCACGCGGTGGATGGCGGCCTTGACGCTGAGGCCCTGGAGATCTGGCACCCGGCCCCGTTCCACGTGCACCGCAGCCTCGTCCGTCTCACTCACGGACCAGTCGCGCAGAGATAAGGTCAAGTCCTTCTCCCGGTCCGGATCCGGCGTAGTCTGCCGGAACCGGAGGATCCCATCGCCGATGCGCTTGAAGAGGGGCGCCGCCACGCCGCCGCCATCCACGTCCCCGGCCGGATCGTCGAGCATCACCAGCACGCCAAACTGGGGCCGGTCCGCCGGGAAGAAACCCATGAACGAAGCGAAATGCCGCTTGGGGTCGTATTTTCCGTCAATGAGCTTGCGGCTGGTGCCGGTCTTGCCGAAGGCCACCACGCCATTGTCGAGCTGCGCCCTTCTGCCGGTGCCCTGGGTGATGACGCCCTTCAGCGTTTCCTTCATGAGGTTGGCAGTCTCTTCGCTGAGCACCTGGCCCCGGACGGTGGGCTTGAATTCCTTGAGCAGGAGCCCTTTGTCATTGTAGATGCGCTGCACCAGGATGGGCTGCATCAGCTTGCCGCCATTGGCCAGGGCACTGCCTGCCATGAGGATTTGCAGCGGGGTGGTGCTCAGGCCATAGCCATAGGAGAAGGTGTACTGGGTGGGCAGGCTCCAACGGTCCGGCGCGATGAGGCGTCCGGAACTTTCGCCGGGGAAGTTCAGACCGGTGGCATCGCCGAAGCCGAATTTGCGCAGGTACTGGTAATGCACCGCAGGATCCAGCCGGATGCCCATCTTGGCGGCGCCGATGTTGGAGCTCTGCCAGAGGATCTCCTCGAAGGAGAGCACCCCGTGGTGATGCGTGTCGGTGATGGGCGGCGCTTTCGCGCTGTACTGCCAGCGGCCGCCCATGCAGTCGATACCCTCACCGAGGTGCACCTTGCGCTCCTCCAGGGCGATGGCGGCGGTGAAGATCTTCATGGTGGAACCGGGCTCGTAGACATCCTCCACGGCGTGCACCTTGCGGGCGGCCTTCTGTCGCTCCAGCTCGCGCCGCAGTTCCTCCCGCTCCCCGGTGGACAGCTCGGACTCGGCGCGATTGCGGAACTTCTTCGGCAGGATGTGATTGGGATCGAAGGTGGGCGTGCCGGCCATGGCCAGGATCTCGCCAGTCTGGGGATCCACCACCACTGCGTAGGCCGTGTGGGGACGCGAGAGCCGCACTCCCTCCTCCAGCGCATCCTCGACGATGTGCTGGATGGACGCGTCGATGCTCAGCTGCAGGGAGGCCCCGTTCACGGGCATCTGGCTGTAGTTCTCCTGAAGGATGAGCAGCTTGCCGTGGGCATCCCGGGGTGCGATCAGTTCGCCCTTCAGGCCCGCCAGCTGCTTGTCGTAGGTCTGCTCGATACCGAGTTGGCCCAGGCCGTCGATGTTGGTGAACCCGATGAGCTGGGCCGCCAGACTGCCGCGGGGGTAGAAGCGCTGGCTTTCCGGCTGGAACTCGATGCCCTGCAGGTCCAGGGCGCGGATCGCGCCCACCTTCAGTGGGGCGAGGTGGCGTTCCAGGTAGACGAAGGTCTTCTTCTTCAGGAGCTTCTCCAGCACCTGCCCCCTGGTCTGCTCCAGGATCGGGGCCAGCTTGACGGCGACTTCCGACGCCGCCTTCCGATCCGGAATGCCCCATTGGCGCTCCTCGCCCCGGCCGGCCTTGTAGTCGGGGTAGAACACGCGGGGGTCGGCAAAGAGGCTTTCCACTTTGATGGATATGGCCAGGGGTTCACCCCGGCGGTCGCGCAGCTCTCCTCGGATCGGCGGCACGGGCACCACCAGAGTGTGCTGCTGCTCAGCCTTGGCCTGGTAGCGCTTGTGTTCCACACCCTGCAACCAGATCAGCCGCAGCAAGATGAGCACAGCCCACAGGGCCATGCTGCCCATGATCCAGGGCATGCGCCGACCCAGCAGGTCCTGAGCACCCGGCCGACCCAGCAGGCGCCGGGGAGTGCGAGGATCGGTGGCAAAGCGGAGGGACACGGGCAAACCGGGGCTGGAGGGACGGTCACGAAGGGCTGGGAGCGAAGCACTCCCGGAGCCTACAGCCTATTAGGCCATGGCTGTGGGCCATGGTCTGTGGGAAAGAAGCTGGTCGGCCGCCTCGGACTGAACGGCCCAACCTACAGCCCACGACCTACGGCTTACAGCCCAAAGAGCTACAGCCCATCGGACGACACTGGCCGCAGCTTGGCAATGCGCTGGTCCTCGGGGGTGAAGGCCCGACGGATGAGGTGGCTCTGCTTCCGGGGTTCCAGCCCCGCCTTCGTGGCGTAGCCCTGGACCTCCTCGTCCCGCTGATAGCGGCTGCGCTCGAGCATGAGCTTGCGCTGGAGTTCCTCTTCCTTGCGGATGCGGTCCTTGATCTCCCCCATGGCATAGCTCAGGCGCGTGCTCTGGATCTTCAGGTAGGCCAGGGTGCCCAGAGGCATGGCCAGGATCAGTACCAGCAGCAACATGCGCAGGATGCCTTCGCTTTCCACCATGCGGGTGGGACTGACGGTACTCGACAGGGTTCCGGCGGTCATGGGGGCCTCGATCAGGGGAGTCGTGGCGCCCCCCCGCGGCGGGGGGGGCGGGGGGGGGGGGTGGGGGGGGGGCGGTGCGTGGCTTGCGGGCGGCGCGGCCTTTCTTGGGCACGGCGGGGGTCATCAGGGCGCGTTCGACCTTGCCGGAGCCGCAGGTGGG
>JBBRZL010000168.1:0-7356 GCA_038236735.1 Holophagales bacterium
ACAATCCTCGCTGCGGTCGAGCATCACAACGAATCCCCCAGACCCTACATCTGGACCGCCAAGGCCACCGATATCCTCGCCAAAGTCATCCGCGCCCGAGCTTCGCTCAATGCACCAGTTATTTCGAGCGACCTACACTAGTGGCTAGAGCTGGGGCACGCGCCCGCCCGACTCCTCCACGAGCGCCTGAAGCAGGTTCCAGACCCTGAGTGAAGAGACACGGAAGGCTGTGGTGTCGAGCTCCGGCACGCCCTCGAACAACAGCCGCTCGGAGACATCGATGCAGGGACCGCGCACGGACAGGGCAAAGGGCCCCAACGGGTTGATGAGCTGCTCGGGAGAAGCCCCGTTGACCGTGACCGTAGGGCGGCCGGTACCCGCTGCCGTGTGGGCCAAGCCCGTGTCCACAGCCACGTTGCCCCAGGCCAGGCTCTGGAGGGCGCAGGCCTCGGGGATGCTGGTGTGTCCGGTCAGATTCAGGCTGCCTGGGACCAGGCCCGCCAGGATTCCCCCCAACTCGACTTCATCCGGTCCACCGAGCCAGACCACTTCCAGTCCCTTGGCCTGGGCCAGCTTCGCCAAGCCTGTCCAGCGGAGGCGTTCGGGAAACCACCGCTTGTTGTAGCCCCGGGTCCCGAAGGACAGGGTCACGAAGGGACCGCCCCGCCACCCGGCCTCGCGGAGTTTGACAGGCCCCATATGGCCCCCGAACTGCTCGGGCAGCATGGGCATCCAGGTCAACTTCGGGCTGCCCGTCAGCCGGGCCAGCAGCGGCTCGTAGCGGCGTACGATGTGGATGGGCAGATCCCGGTAGGTGAAGGTGTGGTGGTAGAGGAAGCCCAGGTGGTTGTCATTGTCGCCAGCGCGGATCGGCACCCGGGCCAGCCAGGCTGCCAAGCCCAGGCGTGCGGACTGGCTGAGGTTCACGAAGGCCACTGGCGGCTGGCGGCGCCATCGGCGCAGGAGCGCCCAGGGGTCCGGCTTCTGGTCGCGGCTCGCCTCGATGACGCTCTCGGCTATGAAGTCCGGATGGGCCTCGCTGAAGATGGCTGCGCCGATGGCGTGACCCACCGCCACCCAGCGGATTTTCTTGCCCTGGGCCTCGGCGATGGCATTCCAGCTCTGTTGCAGCCCATGTAGGAAGGGGATGGAAAAGATCACATCGCCCAGCTGCCGGGGGAAGCGGATCCAGACTTCAGGGTGATCGAAGGCTGGGAGCACTTCCAGCAACCGCTCATGCCCCAGTTTGACCGTGCCCACCACGCCACCTCCGCCCTTCATTGTGCCCGAGCCTCCCGCTCCCCCGGCATCGAGCAGCTAGCATGGAGGATTGAGGTCCTCATGCGCCGCCTGCTCTTCCTCCTGAGCCTGCTCTTTCTCCCCACCCAGGCCGCCCATGCGCAGCCTGGAAGCCAGCCTCCCGTGCCTCACTTCACCGTGCGCGACGCCATCCAAGCCGAATGGTCGCGCCAGCCTCCGGCCTTCAGCGACAAGGAATTGGCGACATTACCTGCCCCGGACCAGGGCCGCTTGACGCGAAGCTTGGCCCGCATCGGTGCTCCTGGCGCGCCGGCTCTGCTGCCGCCAGAGTTGGAGCAGCCCACCCTCGAAGCCTGGGAGGCCATGGCCCGCGCGGCCCGCACGCCCCAGGAGCGCTTCACGGCCCTGTTCTTCCTGAATCGCCTGAAGAGCCCGAAGGCGCTGTCGGCGTTGACAGGCCTCACGCCCGCCGATGCTGCCGCCTGGCCGAAGCATCTGAGCCTGGAGGCCTCCATCGCCACGGCCCGCCTGAACGGCGGCGAAGTGTCCCCTGCCCTTCAAGCTTTCCTGGCAGCCCGGCAGCAGGCTGGCAAAGTGGAGCCCGTTCGCGCCCAGGCCGCGCGACTACGACTGGTGATGGCAGGGAAGGAGCAGGCTCTGCTCCCTCTGGTCAAGGCCACGCCGGGCAGGATTCTGGCTCTGATGGACGCCTGGAACCGCGCGCCCTGGGCCCAGCGCCGGGACCTGGCGCTGGGCGCCTTCCAGTCACTCACACCGGCCTCAGAGGCGTGGAGCCGGATGGGGCTGCAACGCCCTGGGCCCGCCATACTGGACCAGGCCTGCGTGGGCGTGCTGTCGCGCCTGGCCGAAGGGATCCCGAAGCCCGCACCAGTCGAAGCCTTCCAGGTGAGCGGCGGCCCCTGGCCCTGCGGAGCGCACCCGCTGGCGCAGTGGTACGGGTACCAGGCTTTGGCAAAACTGGAATCGCCCTTGCCCAGCCTTCAGCCAGCACTGCTGCAACAGCCACCGCTCGGGGCTTCAAGCGCAATGATGCTCGGCATATTGCTACCCGCCCTGAGGCGGCAGGTTCCTGAACGGGCGGATCAGGTGAGAGCCCAGCTGCTGGCCGGTTCCGACGCCGTCGCCCGCGCCGCCGCCATCGAGGATCTCCCGGCCGCCCCCTCGGATCTTGATACCCTCACCAGGCGCACCTGGAACGATCCGCCCTTTGATTCTCAGCAGACATTAATCCAGAGCTACGCCCGCTGGAAGCTGACACCCGAAGACCAGAAGACGCAACTTCGGCCCTGGCTCCAGCACCCGGACTGGGCCTGCCGCTACGAGGCTTGGCAGGCCCTGGTAAAGCTGGATCCGGCGACGCCCTGGCCTGCGGTGCCCAAACCTACCAAGACCGATGAAGCCATCCTCAAGGAAGCCTTCCGCCTCGCTGAGCGCGGCAAGCCCGTGCGCCTGCGCATCACTTTCAGCGGCGCACGCAGCGTGACGCTCCGGCTCGATCCCACGGTGGCGCCCATGAACGTGGCCAACCTGGTATTGCTGGCGCGGAAGGGCTACTTCGACGGCCACCTGGTGCCCCGCGTGGTGCCGGACTTCGTAGTGCAGATGGGTTCACCCCTGGACACCATGGATGGTGGGCCTGGCTACACCCTGCGCTGCGAAGACAGCCTTGCTTGGTACGGCCCGGGCAGTGTGGGCATGGCGCTTTCGGGCAAGGACACGGGCGGTAGCCAATTTTTCATCACCACCAACGCCACGCCCCACCTCACGGGCAAGTACACGCGCCTGGGCGAGGTGGAGGACCTGGATCGTGCCCTGAAAATCCTCGATGACCTGGAACTGGGCGCGCAGATCATAACCATCAAGGTGCTCGAGCCGTGAACCGTCGGCCTCATTTATGGTTCCTGATGGCCGTTGCTCCGGCCTGGTCCCAGGCGCCCCTGCTCCAGGACGGCGCCACGGCTCTCCGGCAGGCCCGGCTGGATTGGACTTTGGGCCAGACACCACTGGGCCCCTCGTCCCTCCCCTCCTTCGAGGTGGGCCTGGGTGGTGCCAACGCGGGAGGTGCCTACATACCCCTCACGGAGGGCGAGGGGCTCGGCCACGGCACCGCGGGCTGGGGCCTGGGCCTGCAGGGTCGCTATGGCCGAGGCGGCTTTTCGGTTTCTGCGACGGTGCTGGCTCTGCGGGAGCACGGTCATACGTCCGGGATTCTCCAGCGGGCGGCTCTGGCCTACCAGACGGAGTCCGGCTGGCGCCTTGCCCTGGAGCAGGCCCCCTTCGCCTGGGGCTCGGGGTTGAACGGGGGTGAACTACTGGGAGCAGCGGCACGGCCCTTCCCGCGCCTTTCGCTGGCGACACCCGAAGCCGCCCTGCCCCTGGGCCGCTGGCGCTTCGAGGCCTTTGCTGGACGCATGGAAAGCGGTCGCCCCATTCCTGAGTGGAATTCCGCTCGCCAGGCGCGCATCGCGGCGCAGACTGCCGGCCTGGACCTCCAGCGGCCCTTGCTCTGGGGCGGCCTGGTGCGGGCCGCCTTCGGCCCCCTGGTCGAGACCAGCCTCGGTGCCATCACCCTGACCGGAGGGCAGGATGACCAGGGCAGGGCCGCGCCAGCCGCAGCCGCCCGCAGCGAATCACTGGCCGAACTGCGCCTCCGGCTGCCCGCCCTGGCCCAACTGCTCCAGGCCCGGGGCGCTTCGGTCGCCCTCAGCCGCGGCGGAACCCCGGACAGTGCTGCCCTGACCCTGCAACCCGCTCGGGACCTCGGCGGCCTGCAACTCGTCTGGAATGAGTGGAATCTTGGCTTCGAATACGCTGGAACCGCGCATTCTGCTGCGCCTACCACCTTTTTCCGCCCCGCCTACCTCGCTGGCTTCTCGGTCCACGGCGATCCCCTGGGACCCGCCTTCGGAACCGGGGCCATCACCCGCACAGTGGAGCTGGGCCTGCCCCTGTTCCTGGAAGGCCAAGGGCGGCTCAAGGCCCTGCGCGTCACGGCCACTCTGGATCAACCCGCGGGCACCGGTGCCTGGTGCTTCCAGGGCGATGCTCAGTGGCGCACCTCCACCGGCAGGATCGGCGCCTCCCTGGCCTCGCGGCGCAACGAGCTGCCCGGCTCCACCGCACGCTGGGGCTGGGCCTTCAGTGCGTTCCAGGCCTTCCGCGTGTTCTGAGCAGAGCCCCGTGCCTGCGCTATCCTGAAGGTCGTTGTCGAGGTTGGAATGGCTCTGCCTCAGGTTGCATTCGCCCGTCGAGCAGCTCGGTTGGCGACGATGGACCAGGAGACCGGAAGAAAAGGTGCCTGAAATGACCGTGCTGCTCCGTGCTCTCTCCGCCTGTTCCCTCCTGGTGGCCCTCGCCTGCAACAACTCGGGCACCGCCGTTCCCACCAGACCCGCCGGGCCCTTCGTACCCTTCATCAGCCTGCGCCCCGTGGCGGTGACCCTCGCCAAGGGGGCCACTCAACCCTTCCAGGCAGAAATCAACTATCAGGAAGGCGTCCGCTACCTGACCCAGCCTGTGGGTTGGCGGGTGGTGGAGGAAGGCGGCGGTACCATCAATGGCGCTGGACTCTACACCGCTCCCGCGATCGCCGGCACCTTTCACGTGGAGGTGAGGCGGGAGGACTTTCCCGAACTGACTACCACGGCCACCGTCACGGTGAAGTGATGGACCTCTACGGCGGCCTACGTCCGTTGATCTTCCGACTGGATCCTGAGACTGCTCACAACCTGGCCTTCTGGCTGGGCGCGCGCGTCTGCTCGTGGCCCTGGCTGCCGAAGCCAGAGCACTCTGCCAGCCTGCACCGGTCGGCCCTCGGCCTCAGCTTCCCCACGCCCCTGGGTCTGGCGGCAGGGCTGGATAAGGGCGCCACGCTATTGCCCCTGTGGAAGTCGCTGGGCTTCGGCCACGTGGAGATTGGCACGGTCACGCCCCGGCCCCAGCCCGGCAATCCACGGCCGCGCCTCTTCCGGTTTCCGCAGGCAGGCCTGATCCTCAACCGCATGGGCTTCAACAGCGAAGGGGCCGAGGTCGTCGCCGCGCGCCTGCGCCACCGCCCCGCGGGCCTCGTCGTGGGTGGCAACCTGGGCAAGAACAAGGAGACGGCCGAGGCCAATGCCCTCGATGACTACCGCACCGCCTACCGCCTCATCGCGCCGCAGGTGGACTACATCGCCCTGAACGTGAGCAGCCCCAACACGCCCGGTCTCCGCAACCTCCAGGCGCCCGAAGCCCTGAAGCCCCTGCTGGCGGGGATGTTGGCACTCCGGCAGGAGCTGGGTCTGGAGGCCCAGCCGCTGCTGCTGAAGCTGGCCCCGGACCTGGCCCCGGAGGATCTCGACGCCATCGTGGAAGTGGCCGTGGCCTCGGGCCTCTCGGGCCTCATCGCCACCAATACCACCCTGGAACGGTCTGTGGTGCCAGAACCCCTGCGTACCCTCGTCGAGTCCAAGGGCGCGGGCGGCCTCAGTGGTGTGCCCCTCCAGGCCAGGGCCCGCGAGGTGCGCCGCCGCCTGCTTTCGGCCCTGCGGGGGCGCCTGCCCCTGGTGGCCTGCGGCGGCCTGGGCTCGCCCGAAGACGTGCAGGGAGCCCTCGACGATGGCGCCGCCCTGGCCCAGGTCTACAGCGCCCTCATCTTCGAGGGGCCCTCACTCGTCCAGCGCATCCACTCGGGCCTGCGGTAGACCCGGCAGGACAAAAGAATCGTTCCGGTTCGGCGGCGCTACACTGGAAGGCCGAGGTATCGATGTTGTCACTGCAATCGAGGATCCGCGACCTGCGCCTGCTGCCCCTGGCGGAGAAAGTGCTGCGCGGCGAACGCCTGAGCTTCGAGGACGGCCTGCTGCTCTATGAGACGCCGGACCTCACCGGCGTGGGCGCCATGGCCCACCTCGTGCGGCTCCAGAAGCACGGCCGCGCTGCCTACTACGTGGTGAGCCGCCGCCTCTCCTACACCAACGTCTGCTACACCCACTGCCAGTTCTGCGCCTTCCAGGCCAAGCCCGGGGATCCGCGGGCCTATTCGCTCTCCGCCGAGGCCATCATCCAGGAGCTGGAGAAGCCCGAAAACCTGGGCGTGCGCGAGCTGCACATGACCTCGGGCCACAACCCGAAGTTGAAGATCGACTACTTCGAGGACCTGTTCACGAAGATCAAGGCCCGCTTTCCGGCCATCCACCTCAAGGTCTTCACCATGATCGAGATGGACTACTACGCCCGGATCAGCGGCCTCAGCACCGAGGCCTTCCTGGACCGCTGCATGGCCGCGGGCCTGGAGAGCTGCCCCGGCGGCGGCGCCGAGATCTTCGACGAGGCCCTGCGCGAACAGATCTGCATCGGCAAGAAGGACGCCCAGGTCTGGCTGGATACGGCTGAGCTTTGTCACCGCAAGGGCCTGCCCACCAACTGCACCATGCTCTACGGCCACATCGAGGAGGCCCGGCACCGGGTGGACCATCTGCTGCGCCTGCGCGCCCTGCAGGACCGTTCGCTGGCGGCCGGCTACACCGGCTTCCTGGCCTACATCCCCCTGGCCTACCAGAACGAGGAGAACGAGTTGAGCGCCACCCACGTGATCCACGAGACCACAGGGACCCAGGACCTGCGCGAGATTGCGGTGGCCCGGTTGCTGCTCGACAACGTCCCGCACATCAAGGCCTACTGGGTGATGATCACGCCGGGCCTGGCCCAGGCGGGCCTCAGCTACGGGGCCGATGATCTGGACGGCACGGTCATCGCCGAGGAGATCGCCCACTTGGCCGGCGCCAAGAGCCCCCAGGGCCTCCAGCAGGGCGAACTGGTGCGCCTGATCCGGGAGGCCGGCTTCGAGGCCCTGGAACGGGACAACCTCTACAACGTCTACGCCGGCGTCTAATCCACCTTCCGCCTTTCGTAAACCTTCATCGGATCCAGCGCGAAGGCGTAGCGGCTGGTCCAGAGGCGATCAAAGATCCCTGCGGCCTGGGCGGCCAGGGGGGAGTCGCGGAAGAGCAGTTCGATGTTGCGGGATCCCGAGAAGTAGCTCTCCTCCCAGTTGCTGGTGCCGAGCGCCAGGGTCGTGCCGTCCACCACCAGATA
>JBBRZL010000169.1:0-7205 GCA_038236735.1 Holophagales bacterium
AGGTGCTCGGCGATGGGGCCGAGGGCCAGGGCGGGGATGAAGGTGAGGGCGCCCACCAGGAGCACGACGCTGATCAGCACGCCCACGAAGAGTGGGGTGTGGGTGGGCAGGGTGCCGAGCCCTTCGGGCGTGTGCTTCTTCGTCGCCAGGGAACCTGCCAGGGCCAACACCGGCCACAGGGTGCCGAAGCGGCCCAGCAGCATGGCCACGGCCAGGCCGTAGTTGTAGAAGTGCGTGTTGACGTTCAGCCCGCCGAAGGCGCTGCCGTTGTTGTTGGAAGCGCTGCTCCAGGCGTAGAGGATCTGGCTGAAGCCGTGGGGCCCGGGGTTGCTCACGGAGGCGGCGGCATGGGCCACCAGCACGGAGATGGCCGTGCCGATGAGCACGGCGGCGCAGGGCAGGAGAATGGCCAGGGAGGCCATCTTCATCTCGAAGGCTTCCACCTTCTTGCCCAGGTACTCCGGTGTGCGGCCCACCATCAGCCCGCCGAAGGCGCTGCCGTTGTTGTTGGAAGCGCTGCTCCAGGCGTATAGGATCTGGCTGAAGCCGTGGGGCCCGGGGTTGCTCACGGAGGCGGCGGCATGGGCCACCAGCAGGGAGATGGCCGTGCCGATGAGCACGGCGGCACAGGGCAGGAGAATGGCCAGGGAGGCCATCTTCATCTCGAAGGCCTCCACCTTCTTGCCAAGGTACTCCGGTGTGCGGCCCACCATGAGCCCGCCGATGAAGACCCCCACCATGGCGAACATGAGCATGCCGTAGAGGCCGGAGCCCACGCCGCCGAAGACCACCTCGCCCAGCTGCATGAGCCACAGGGGCACCAGGCCGCCCAGGGGTGTGAAGGAATCGTGCATGGCGTTCACGGAACCATTGGAAGCCGCCGTGGTGGCGGTGGCCCAGAGGGCCGACCCGCCGGGGCCGAAGCGCAGCTCCTTGCCCTCCATGTTGCCGCCGGGCTGTTCACTGCCAGCGACCGCACTGGCCACCTGGTTCACGCCCAGGCGGGTGAGGGCCGGGTTGCCCTTTACTTCGGCCTGGGTGCAGACGGCCAGGGCGCCGACGAAGATGAGGGTCATGGCGGCCAGCAGGGCCCAGCCCTGGCGGCGGTCCTTCACCATGCGGCCGAAGGTGATGCAGAGGCCCGCGGCGATGGCCAGGAGGCTCAGGATCTGAACGAAGTTGGAGATGGGGGTGCTGTTCTCGAAGGGGTGGGCGCCGTTGACGCCGAAGAAGCCACCGCCGTTGGTGCCCAGCATCTTGATGGCGATCTGCGAGGCCGCCGGGCCCATGGCCAGCACCTGGCCGCCACTGGTGTGGACGTAGGCGGAGAGATTCTGGATGAGGCCCTGGGACACGAGGAAGAGGGCGAAGACCACCGCCAGGGGCAGCAGGATGTAGAGGATGCTGCGCACCAGATCCACCCAGGCGTTGCCCAGGCCCGTGGCGCTGCGCCGCGTGATGCCGCGAATCAGCGCCACCAGCACGGCGACGCCCGTGGCGGCGGAGATGAAGTTCTGCACCGTGAGGCCCAGCATCTGGGTGAGGTAGCTGAGCGTGGTTTCGCCGGAATAGGCCTGCCAGTTGGTGTTGGTGATGAAACTCACGGCCGTGTTGAAGGAGAGGTCCGTGGCCACGTTGGCCTGGTGCTCAGGGTTCAGGGGCAGGGCCGCCTGGGTCTTCATCAGCAGGAACACCGCCACCAGGCCCAGGAACTTGATGAGGGTGATGGACCAGGCATAGGCCTTCCAGCCCATGTCCTCCTCCTCCCGGACACCCATCAGCCGGTAGAGACCCCGTTCCAGCGGGCCGAGCACCCGGTGCAGGAAGGTCCGCTCACCACTCAGCACCTTCGCCATGAAATGCCCCAGGGGGAAGGCGAGGCCCAGCAGCAGGGCGATGTAGAGCAGGTTCTGGGTCCAGGCGTGCGTCACGCCACACCTCCTGTGTGTCGCCCCGTTGGGGCTTCGCTGCGCAAAGTGGCACTACGCTCCGCATATCGCACGGTCCCCCGGACCGTGCTCCCATTCGATCCTCTTACGGATGCGGAGCCTCCCTGCTTCGTGCTCATTGAAAGCTCTCCGGTTTCAGCAGGGCGAACGCGAGGTACGCGAGCAGGCCCAGGGCCAGCAGCAGGGCGATGGTCAGGGTGGGCGTCATGGTCACCTTTCGAAATTGAACATCTGGTTGAGCAGCCAGGCGGCCAGGGGCAGCCAGGAGAGGACCAGCAGGAAGCGGATCTCGAGGCGATGCAGAGACCCGCCCTGGCGGAGGAGGTAGCGGGAGAGGTTGGTCCCGCCCAGGCCCGTGAGGACGCCCACCGGCAGGAACCACAGCATCCGAATGGCCATCGCACCCTCCCCAGTCCGGACTTTCCGCCACCCCGGCGAAGCCTAGCATGGTGTTGCGGAAGTTAGGACGGAGTTAAGAGCCGAGGACAGGGCGTTAGGATCGTGTTAAGAAAGCGCTCGCTGGCCTGATGTTCCAGGCCAAGGCACGGGTAGAGGTGTGCGCTAATGGGAGGCCAGCCGAGCCCCATATCATGGTTGGGATTGGTTTGCCGCCAATGGGAAAACCCGCGTGCCTCACGGAGCCGCCATCGCCTTCGTGGCCTCGGTGGGGAGGCACTTCCTCATCTGAGCGGCTTGGGGACTGGAGGTCCGCGTCTTTCCTGTAGAATCAAGGGTTCTGCCGGAGTTCCCATGCCCTTCCAGCCCCTCACCCAGGAACCCGAGATCCAGCGCCGCTGGCTCGAAGCGGGCGCCTTCCGTGCCAAGCGGGCCGCGGAGCTGCTGCCGGATTCCAAGACCTTCTACATGCTGGTGATGCTGCCCTACCCCAGCGGTCGCATCCACATGGGCCACGTGCGCAACTACACCCTGGGGGACGTGACGGCCCGCTTCCGGCGCATGCGCGGCTACGAGGTCATGCACCCCCTGGGCTGGGACAGCTTCGGCCTGCCCGCGGAGAATGCCGCCATCAAGCACGGCATCCATCCCGCCCTCTGGACCCGGGCCAACATCCAGGAGATGAAGGGGCAGATCCAGAAGCTGGGCATCAGCTACGACTGGGAGCGCGAGATCGCCAGCTTCCAGGACGACTACTACCGCTGGAACCAGTGGCTCTTCCTGAAGATGTGGGAGGCGGGCGACGTCTTCCGCGCCATGCGCACCGTGAATTGGTGCGAAGCCCTGGGCACTGTGCTGGCCAACGAGCAGGTGGTGGATGGCCGCGACGAGCGCACGGGCCATCCGGTCACGCAAAAGCCCCTGGAGCAGTACTTCTTCAAGACCACCAAGTACGCGGATGAGCTGCTGGCCTGCCTGGATGGCCTCGACTGGCCCGAGAACGTGAAGACCATGCAAAGGAATTGGATCGGCCGCTCGGAAGGGGCTCGGGCGCGCTTCGCGCTCACGAGTGGGGACGAGATCGAAGTGTTCACGACCCGGCTCGACACGCTGTTCGGAGTCACCTTCATGGCGCTCAGTACCGAGCATCCCATCATCGAGCAGGCCGCGAAGTCAGATGCGGCGCTGCAGGCCTTCTGTGATCAGGTGGCGGCCGTGAGCCGCGAGGACCGGCTCACCAACGACGAGAAGCTGGGCCAGCGCACGGCGCTGTCGGTGCTCCATCCCTTCACCGGCGCGAAGGTGCCGGTCTTCGCCGCCAACTACGTGCTCATGGACTACGGCACCGGCGCCGTGATGGGCGTGCCCGCCCACGACGAGCGCGATCACGAGTTCGCCGAGAAGTACGGCCTGCCCATACCGCAGGTCATCGAATCCGAAAGCGAATGGGATCTCGGAACGCTGATCAACAGTGGCGAATTCACAGGCATGAAGAGCGAAGATGCCGTCACCGCCATGGTGGCGAAGCTGGGCGACCGGGCCGCCAGGACCACCACCTACAAGCTCAAGGACTGGGGCCTCAGCCGTCAGCGCTACTGGGGTACGCCCATTCCCACAGTCCACTGCGAGGTGTGCGGCGTCGTCCCCGAGAAGCCGGAGAACCTCCCCGTGCGCCTCCCCGAGGATGTGGCCTTCCACGGCGTCGGCCCCTCGCCGCTGACCACCTCTGCCTCCTTCTTGGACACACAGTGTCCAAGCTGCGGCCGAAAAGCCCGCCGTGAGACCGATACCATGGACACCTTCGTGGACAGCAGCTGGTACTGGCTGCGCTACCTGGATCCCGGGAACACCGAACTGCCCTTCGCCAAGGCCGAGAGCGACGCCTGGATGCCCGTGGATCTCTATGTGGGCGGCATCGAGCACGCCACCATGCACCTCATCTACGCCCGCTTCTTCTACAAGGTGCTCCGGGATCTGGGCCTGGCCTCGGGGCCCGAGCCCTTCCAGAAGCTCATCTGCCAGGGCATGGTGCTGAAGGACGGCTCGAAGATGAGCAAGTCCAAGGGTAATATCGTGGATCCCGACGAGGTCATCTCGCGCTACGGCGCCGATGCCCTGCGCCTCTTCATGATCTTCGCCGCGCCCATCGAGAAGGAGATCGACTGGACCGGCTTCGAAGGCATCGAGGGTGCCAGCCGCTTCCTCAAGCGCATCACGCGCATGGTGGAAGAGCATGCTGACCTGTCCGGGGGGGACCGCCTGCTCGCTGGCGCTCGCGATGTCCCCCCCGGAGCCCCCCACGCGGTACCAGGGCAAAGCCCTGCCACCGCGTCTGGCACGGCCGCCCTGCTGCCCGCCAAGGAGCTGCTCAGCGCCGAGGAGAAGGCCCTCCTCATCAAGCTCAACCAGACCATCGCCCGCCTCACGGACGACCTGGAGCGCCGCTATCAGTTCAACACGGTGGTGTCCGGGCTCATGGAACTCTCCAACGCTCTGCACGACCTGCCTGCCACCACGCCGCACCATGGCGCGGTCCTGCAGCATGCCCTGGATGCCTTCGTGCGGATGATGTCGCCGGTGGCGCCGCACCTGGCCGAGCAGCTCTGGAGCCAGCTGGGCGGGGCGGGCCTCTGCATGCAGGCCGCCTGGCCCGAGGCAGATCCCGCCTTCCTGGAGGCCGACGAGGTGCTCGTGGTGGTGCAGGTGAACGGCAAGGTGCGGGGCCGCCTCACCCTGCCCGCCGCGGCCACCGAAGACCAGCGCCGCGCGGCAGCTCTGGCCTGCCCCGAGGCCCAGCCGTACCTGGCGGGCAAGGAGCTCGTGAAGGTGGTGCTGCCTCCGGGCGGCAAGCTGGTGAGCATTGTGGTGAAGGGCTGATCCCATGACATACACCCTGCCCCCCGTCGTCGATTCCGTTCTGGACCTGGTGGGCAACACCCCCATGCTCCGTCTCACCCGCTTCGCGCCGGGGCTGCAACTCTTTGCCAAGCTCGAGTACCTCAACCCCGGCGGCAGCGTGAAGGACCGCATCGGCGTGGGCATGATCCGCGCCGCCGAAGCCCTGGGCCAGATCCAGCCGGGCCTCAGCACCATCATCGAACCCACCGCGGGCAATACTGGTGTGGGCCTCGCCATCGCGGCCAAGGCCCTGGGCTACCGCTGCATCCTCTGCGTGCCCACCAAGTACAGCCGCGAAAAGATGCTGCTCATGAAGGCCCTGGGTGCTGAGCTGGTGCTCATCCCCAAGGAGCTGGGCATGAAGGGCGCCATCGCGAAGTGCGCGGAGCTGGCGGCCAGCCTCCCGCACGCCTTCGTGCCCCAGCAGTTCGAAAACCCCAGCAATCCCGACAGCCACTACCAGACCACGGGCCCCGAAATCTGGACCCAACTGGAAGGCCGCGTGGACGCGGTGGTGCTGGGAGCGGGCAGCGGCGGCACCTTTACGGGCATCGCCCGCTACCTGAAGGAGCAGAACCCGGCGATCAAGGCCGTGGTGGTGCAGCCCGTGGGCTCCGTCTACTGTGGCGCCCCCCTGGGCGACTGGGTGGTGGAGGGTGTGGGCAACAGCTTTCTGCCCGCCAGCCTGGACCTCTCCCTCGCGGATCGCATCCTGGACGTGGCCGATGCGGACAGCCTGGCCACGGCCCGGGAACTCATCGCCACCGAGGGCTGTCTGGTGGGCGCGTCCAGCGGCGCCAACGCCTGGGCCGCCCGGGAATTCGCCAAGTCCCTACCCGCGGGTTCTCGGGTGGTGACCCTCTTCCCCGACGGCGCCGAACGCTACATGTCCAAGCAGCCTGTCGCGGACCTGGATTTGTGATGACCATCGAGTCGGAACCCGCCTTCGAACACGACCCGCTCACTGAGGCTGTCATCGGATGCGTGTACCGGGTGGCGAATGGCTTGGGAACCGGGTTTCTGGAGAAGGTTTACGAGAACGCGTTGGTGCACGAGCTGCGGAAGGCGGGATTGGACGCGAAGCAGCAGGTCACGGTGTCGGTCCACTACGATGGGCAGGACGTCGGTGACTACATCGGGGACATTGTCGTGGAGGGCCGCCTGCTGCTGGAGCTGAAAGCCTGCAAGGCCCTGGAGGATGTCCACCTCACCCAATGCCTGAACTACCTCAAGGCCACTGGCATTCCCACCTGCCTGCTCATCAACTTCGGCACCACCAAACCGCAGATCCGGAGGGTGTCACGATGAGCCACTCGTTCCATTTGCCACCGAGTTCTGTCTCGATACAGTGCAAAACAAATCAAAAGAAACAACATTTTGAACCACCGATGCACACCGATGCACACCGATTGAAAGCTGATAAAGAACAACGACATTCAAAGAACACATCTGACTTTTTTATCATGTCTTTATCGGTGTTCATCGGTGTTCATCGGTGGCTAAAGGTTTTTGTTTTTGATCTTTTGAACCCGAATTTGTCGGTGTGTTCTTCCCACCGGCATGACCACCTGCTTGTTCATCAATTTTGGCACCACCAAACCGCAGATCCGGAGGGTGTCACGATGAGCTACGGAAGGCAGGTGCCGCCGAATCACCTTGCGAGAAGCAGTACGACTGACAAAAGGAAAAAGCTCTTTGAACCACCGATGCACACCGATGCACACCGATTAAAAGCTGATAAAGAAAAAGGATTGTTAAAGAATTTGATTTTCTTTTTTATCAAATTCTTATCGGTGTTCATCGGTGCTCATCGGTGGCTAAAGGTTTTTGTTTTTGATCTTTTGAACCCGAATTTATCGGTGTGCCCTTCCCACTGGCATTCCCACCTGCCTGCTCATCAACTTCGGCACCACCAAACCGCAGATCCGGAGGGTGTCACGATGAGCTACGGAAGGCAGGTGC
>JBBRZL010000170.1:0-7165 GCA_038236735.1 Holophagales bacterium
TGGGTGGTGCAGTGGCGGCGATCCAGCAGGCCCGCGCGGCCCGCCAGAAGGGCTCCAGAACAGATGGTCACCAGGCGGTGGGGCGTTGCCTCGGTCATGAACGGCGGTCCGAGGATGGTTGTCAGCCAGCGCACCGTGTCGCCAGCACCCGGGTCCAGCCGCTGGACCTGGGCGGCGGGCTGCCCGATGAGCACGATCCAGGTGGGCCGGGGCAGCTCCTTTGGCAGCGGTTCCAGCTGGCACACCTGCAGGCCCGTGGACGTGGTGAGGGTCGGTTCCGGGCCGGCGAAACGCAACTGGAATTGGGGCGGGAGCCCCTGGTAGGAGCGATGGAGGTTCGCCAGACGAAACGCCTCCGCCGGACCGGCGATATCCAGGAGCAGGGAGCGGGCGTTGATCACGAACAGCACGTCGAGGACTGACGCGGCCGGGGCCGGGCCGGCCCGCGGCGTCGCACCGGTGAAGGGACCCGGCGCCGGGGCTCGCCGTCCAGATCGCAGAGCGCTCATGCAGGGCACCGTAGGGAATTTGGGCTAGCTCATTCTAGCCTGCAGGTGCGGTTGGGGCAGGGTCGCAATGGACCAATGACGATCAATTCCGGACCTGTCGCGGTGGGCGCGTCAGCGGTCCGCACCGGGCCGGACGAGCTGCGTCCGTTTCAACGAGGGCGGGGCCTGGGACGTCCATTCCTGTCCGTTTCTTGTCCATCTCTGCTGGGACGAAGGAGCAGGAATGTCCCTAGCCTCCAAGGGTGGCGTGGGGCCCCGCTGGGCTTTTGCGCCCCTTCCCCAAACGGAGCGACATCATGGCGACATTGGCGAGGAACCTGGGTGGCGGGCTGGTGGCGAGCCTAGGCCTGATTTCCGCGCGGGGGGAAGGACTCCCTGAGGGCCCCTCGAACCCGACCCGGCCCAGTGCCCAGCCCTGGTCCGAGGTGGGCAGCGCTCCGGCCGTGGCACCTGGAGATGACTTCTTCGCCTACGCCAACGGGGGCTGGCTCCAGGCCACTCAGGTCCCGACTGGGCGCAACCGTTGGAATGCCCGTGACGAAGTCGCCGCGAAGGCCCAGTCGAACCTGACCGAGGTTTTCCTGCATCTGAAGCAGGCGCCGGCCGGCAGCCTGGGCCGCAAGGTGGCGGCTTTCCGCCAGGCCTATCAGGAGGCCGGCCAAGCCAAAGGGGAGGCCCGAGTGGTCCTGGCGGCTGAATTCCTGAGCATCGATCACATTCGCAGCATCAGGGATCTGGCCAGGCACCTGGGGGAAACCATCGGCACGGATGTGGATCCCTTGGGGTGGTCGGTGTACGCATCGGCCCGGCCCTTTGGGCTATCGGTGGAAGCAGGCCTGCAGGGTGAACCGACCCAGGTGGCGTACCTTTTCCAAGGCGGCCTGGGTCTGGGCGACCAGGCGCCCTACCTGGGCACGGACGCGGCGGCCGAAGCCAAGCGAACGGAGTACCGGGCCTACCTCCGGGCCCTGCTCCGGCTGGCGGGTTTCCCTGAGGCCGAGCGCCGGGCCCAGGCCGTGTTTGACCTGGAACTGGCCCTGAGCCGCTGCCATGTCAGCACCGAGGCTTCCGACGACTTGAAACGCGCTTCGCAGGTGTGGACCCGGGAGACCTTCCAGAAGCAGGCCCCGACCTTCCCCTGGACGGTGTTCCTGCAAGCCGCGGGGCTCGGGGCAACGCCTCGCTTGGTGGTGTGGCAGCCCCAGGCCATCCAGGGCACGGCCGTGCTTGCCACCACCCTGCCGTTGGACACCTGGCGGGACTATCTGCGGGTGCACCTGCTGGACCGGTACGGAGCCGTGCTTCCCGGTGGCATCCAGGCCCAGTACCGGGCCTTTCATGGAGGGGTATATACCGACGAAGTGAAACAGGCCGAGGCGGCCACGACCCAGCTGCTGCCAGAGGCGCTGGCCCAGTTGTATGTGGAGCGGAACTTCCACCCGGAATGGAAGGCCTGGTTGCAGCGCATGGTCATCGAGGTGGCCGGATCGCTGCGGAGGCGGGTGGCCACGCAGACCTGGCTGACGCCGCCCGCCCAGGCCATCGCCACCGCCAAGCTCCAGAACTACTACTTCAGCATGGCCTATCCGGACCAGTGGACCGACCACAGTGCCCTTGCCTTCCGCCCCGACGACGCCGTGGGCAATCTGCGCAGGCTGGAGGCCTGGCGCCTGCAGCGCCTGCGCGCGCACCTGGGCCAGCCTATGGACATCAAGGAATGGTGGCTGCCCGCCTTCCAGGCCCAGGCGGTGCTGATCCCCTGCCTGAACGTCAACAACTTCGCGGCGGGTCTGCTGCAATCGCCCAAATTCGATGCGACCTGGCCCGAAGCGGCCCTGTATGGAGCGATCGGTTCCATCGTGGGGCATGAGATCAGTCACTATATCGACCCCATCGGTGCTGATTTCGATCATCAGCAACGCTTTCGGCCCTGGTGGTCGCTGGAGGACAAGGCCGCCTGGGAGCGGGTGACCGACCCGCTGGCGAAACAGTTCTCCAGCTATCGGCCCTTACCCGATGGCGCAGTGGATGGCCAGCGGACCCTGGGGGAGAATGTGGCGGATCTGGGCGGGCTCGCCGCGGCCTTCGAGGCCTACCGGGCGAACCTGGGGCCGAAGGCCAAGGGGCCTGACGATCTGCGGCGCATGGACCGGGAGTTCTTTGTGGGCTACGCCCGTGCCTGGCGCAGCGTCTACTCGGAACCGGGGCTGCGCAAGCAGCTCGCCACGGATACGCACGCCCCGGATCGCTACCGGGTGGCCACCGTCCGCAACCTGGACGCCTGGTACGAGGCCTTCGACGTGAAGCCCGGGCACCGCCTGTACCTAGAGCCCAGCGCTCGGCTCCGCGTCTGGTGAAGCCATGTCTGAACGCATCCTCGATCCGACCCAGCTGCCCGTGGGACCGGGCGCAGCCATCCCCCCGGGCACGGCCCTCCTGCTGGTGGATGTGCAGCAGGGCTTCGACGATCCGCGCTGGGGCACCCGCAATAATCCGGAAGCGGAGACGCACATGGAACAGCTCCTGGCGGCCTGGCGCGCGCACGGCCTGCCCGTCATCCACGTCCAGCACTGCTCCACCAATCCGGATTCCCCGCTCCGGCCGGAGCTGCCAGGAGCGGCCTTGAAGGAGGTCACAGGCCCCAGGCCGGGCGAGCTGGTCATCCAGAAACAGGTGAACAGCGCGTTCATAGGCACGCCCTTGGAGGCACACCTGCGGCGGCAGGCCATTTCCACCCTGGTGGTGGCGGGCCTCACCACGGATCACTGCGTCTCCACCACGGTCCGCATGGCCGGGAATATGGGTTTCACCGTGTTCCTGGTCGCGGACGCCACGGCCACCTTCGCTCGGCAAGGCATGGACGGGCACTGGCACCCGGCCGAAACCATCCATCAAATCCATCTCGCGAGCCTGCAGGGTGAGTTCTGCACCGTGCTGAGCTGCTCTGAGGTGCTTGCGGATCTGGCGAACGAAGCCGAGGAAGCGGAAACAAGAGAGAGAACAAAAGGCAAGGCAGGCGAGGTCTGAGTTGAGCGGAGGGTTAGGCCAGGATATGAGGATTGCGTTTCCAAATGGCATAGGTCAGTGCTGTTGCAAAAGTGACCCAGGCCAAGTATGGGAGGAGTAACGCCCCAGCAATGGGACGGATCCGCCAGAAAGTGAAGATCGTTCCAAGGATTATTGCCCATAGAAAGATAATCTCGGCAAACGCCAGCGCACCACGATGCCACTGAAAGAACAGCCAAGTCCAAAGAGCATTGGCAGCCAGTTGGACAAGGAACAGCCAGAGCGCGGCACCCGAGGAATGAAATCCACGCTCGCGCCAGACGAGCCAAGCAGCGATGCCCATTAGGAGGTAGAGCACGCTCCAGACAGGGCCGAAGAGAAAGGCCGGAGGCGCCCAAGCTGGACGTGCAAGATGTTGATAGAAGGCGCCGGCGTTTACGGATGCGATAGCACCGAGAAGGGCAGACACAAAAGTGACTCCAAGCCATGCCAGGAGGCCGATGACCTGTTTGGGTAATGGAGTTGTGGGCATTGGTTCTCCAGGTGGGCCACACGAAAAGGCTAACCGGCCCAACCTGCACCGAGGCGCTGAGTGAAGCCGAGGAAGCGGGAGCAAGAGAAAGAGTGGAAGCCAATTCAGGCGGGGTCTGAGTTGAGCGGAGGGTTAGGCGCCACCGGGGCGGGTCTTGCAAGAATCAAAACAAGCCCCAGCGCTTGACGCGGGACTTGTAGCCTTCGTAGTCCGTGCCATGCGCTAGGAGGAGACGCTTCTCCTCCTTAGGGACGATGTATAGGGCCAGGAAGAGAAAGAACAGCGGGCCGTGCAGGAGGAGTGGATCGAGGGTACCCAGGAGGAGAGTGAGTCCGAGAAACGGGAGAAAGTCCATGAGATAGAATGGATTGCGCGCCGCAGAGTAGGGGAACTCTGTGATAAGACCCTTAGCGTGCTCTTTGAACATGGGACTTGCGCCGTGTCTGGCGAAGAACTTGACCATCCACATCTTGCCGCCGAGGAATGCCCCAGCGCAGAGCAAGAAAAGGGCCCAGCCGAGAGGAGTTGCGGAAGGGGGAGTGCGGAGGACGGGAAGAAGCCAAACCCCATACGCCCACTGCGCGAGAATAACCAGCAGATGGATGAGGAACATCTGGGGTGGTTGGATTCTGACTTCTCCTTCCGCCAAGGTTCCTCCGTTGATTCATGTGGTGCCTAACGAAAGCAGCTAACCAGCCCCGCCTGCACCGAGACGCTGAACGAAGCCGAGCTAGCAAAATGCTGAGAGAGAAGGGAAGGCAATCCAGGCGAGGTCGGACTTGAACGGAGGGTTAGGCTGACGAGGAAGCTAGGACCTGGATTGTCGAAGGGTCTGAGCATCAAGGCGATCCTGGGGCCTGCCAGTGGCTTCCTTATTGCGAATCAAGTCGTCAATGCCAATGACCATCACGGGTTGGTCACCATAGGCAGACGATATTCGATGCTCCCAAGCTTCATGAAATTCAACTCCATCAATGACGGTGATGATGTCGATTCGGTTGGGTGGGAGACCCATTTGGAAGACGATGCCAGGAGTGGAAAGGTCTTGAAGAGTCAGATCCAGGAATGGTGCCCCGAATTCATCGAGAGCGCTCCAAACCTTCTGGGCATTATCTGGATTTGCATTGACCCAGACATCGAGATCTTTTGTGAACCTGGGCACGCCGTGAACTGCAAGGGCATACCCGCCGATGATGAGAAACTCAGCGTGCGCGGCGTTCAATGCGGCAAATAGATCTCTGAAGTCGGGATTCACACTCATTGGGGCGAGTCCAAGTGAGGTACTCGAGGGTAAGATCCCACAGGGCCTCCATGCGCGCTTGAGCTGTCTGGTTTACGAATGGGTCCATTTCAGTGGATTCAGGCTCGTGGAGCCTAGTGATTATGGATAGGCCTTGTCTGCGGCGTTCTGCGGGAAACATATTTCATTATAGCACTTGGCACCAGCGAAGAGCGAGCGGCCTAACGAAGGAAGCTAAGCCGCCCCGCCTACGCCGAGGCGCTGAACAGAAGGCAATGCCGGCGGGGTCCGGGTTGAGCGAAGGGTTGGGCCGCAAGTTGACCATGCTTGACTGGCGCCTGTCACTGGGGTTCAGGCTGGGAAACCATATGGAGCACCCCCCACCCATGACCATCCAGGTCGACGAAGCTGTGCGTGTACATGAACCCAAAATCCTCGGGCTTATCGTAGGTTGAACCGCCAGCAGCGATTGCCTTGGCGACCAATTCGTCGACCTTTTCGCGGCTCTCACAACTGAGGGAGATCAGGACTTCGGCGGCAAGATTGGTATCGCATATAGCTTTAGGTGTGAACTCGCGGAACTTGGCATGCGTGCCCAACATGACAGAAATAGAATCGTTGATCACGATGCATGCGGCCGTATCGTCGCTGAATTGCGGATTGTGGGTAAAGCCGTGCGCAGTGAAGAAGGCCAGCGACTTCTGGAGATCAGCGACTGGGAGGGTAAGGAAAACCTGGTTAATCATGCCGATCTCCTTTGACTCGGATGTAACGGCGATGGGTCTGCGGCCTAACGTAGAGCTAACCGGCGCTGCGCGGCATTATCGCGCAGCGTCCAGCGACTGAAAGGAGCGGGGTTGAGCGCCGGGTTAGCCATCACTGCAGCTCAGCCAACCTTGAACGTGAAGTGGCTCGGCCCGTCGGTGCGACGCACATGACTGACCACGACAAGACGACCGCAATAGGTAACATCTGGATGATGCCGCTCACGATGAAAAAGGTGCATTTCATCGCCAGTTGAAGTGGCATTGAGCATTCGATCTTCGGCGAATTGGTCGGTTGGCCCCTCCCATTCGAGCTTGCCACCAGACAGACGGTCGGCGTATTGCTCCGCAGATGATTGCTTTCCTTCAGTGACGAAGAGAACAATCTTGTTGTCGTCTCGCGGTGTTACCACCCCGCGAGCGATGGCATGAAAGCTGGCGTAGGCGTGACAGGCTTAACGAATGAGACTAGTTGCCTGTTTACGCTTGCGGTTCCGTGATGCGAGCACCGCCAAGGTGGCGTTGAGGAGAAACAAGTAGGCGATGAAAGCGGCATTTTCGAAGTTGTAGGTATGAACCGACAGAAGGCTAATTCCGAAGCCGAATGTGCTGATGGCATAGGCTATCCAACTTTCGGAATGAGGATGACGATATGACTTAATGAGGGTCGGTATGCCCGCAAGCATATCGGCCAACAGAGAAAACAGTAAGGCCAAGTTCGGATTGTTGGCAATGGCCCAGAGAATAATGCCGATGATAGCCGCGGCCATCAGGTAGTAGTCGCGTGGTTCGCTTTTCCAATAGGCCTTCTTGTTGAAAAAGGATGCAGCGACGATAAGCAACGGCGTAAAGCCAGCGACAAACGACGCCCACGATATACCCGCGACGCCTTGCGCCCTTTGGGCCACAAAAATGACAATCGGGAAAATTCCCCAAAGCAGCCAGCTGATGCGGTTGGGCTGAGCTTTGCCAACGATGGTTTCGTATATGTAGTAGAAGCCGCCGAGCGAGCCGATGATGGCACCAATAATGGCCCAATATTCAGGAAGCATGGGGCACGCCTAACGTTGCCAATCAACCGGATTGCGGCAGACCGCGAAGCGGGCTGTTGCAA
>JBBRZL010000171.1:0-7087 GCA_038236735.1 Holophagales bacterium
AGGGTGGTCACCAGGCGGGCATTGCCTTCGTTGGTGACGATGACCAGGCTGCCGGTATCGGCCACGGCGATGTTGGCGCCCGTGATGCCCATGTCCGCCCCCAGGAACTTGGGGCGCAGCTTGCCGCGGGCGAACTTCACCAGCTTGGGGATGTCCGGCAGCTGACCTGCTTCCACCTCCTGGTTGAAGATCTCCGTGACTTCCTCCTTGGTCATGTGGATGGCGGGCATGACCATGTGCGATGGCGTCTGGTGGGCCAGTTGGATGATCCACTCGCCCAGATCCGTCTCGTCCACCTCAATGCCGGCCTGCTCAAGGGCCTTGTTCAGGTGGATTTCCTCGGAGGCCATGGATTTGGATTTGACGACCCGCTGTACGCCCTGGGCCTTGGCCAGGTCGAGGATGTACTGCTTCACGGCGGCGGGATCGGCGGTCCGGAAGACCTTCGCCCCCCGGCGTTCCGCGTTGGCCTTGAACTGCTCCGCCAGTTCCTCGAAGTGGGACGAGGCGCTGCACTTGATCTCGGCGATGCTGTCTCGCACCGCCTCGAAGTCGATGCCCTCGTAGGCCTTGGCGCGACTGACCCGATAGGCCTCGGAGAAGCGGCCCAGGGCACCGGTGAGGTTGGGGTTGTGGAGAGCCGTCTCGATGGAATCCTTGAACTGGGTCGTCATGGGGTCACCCTTCCTAGCTCGTCCACCACGACGATGATGAGTCTGCCTGGTCCATGCACGCCGATGGTGAGCACCCGCTCGATGTCGGCGGTGCGGCTGGGTCCGGTGATGAAGGAGATGTAGTTGAGCTGCTCGGGGCGGAGCTTCTGCAGCACGCTGCCCATGTCCTGGAGGATGTGGTCCGTGCCCAGCAGCGCGATGTGGATGGGGGGCAGGGTCGACACCAATCGCTTGGCCACCGCCGTGGCGTCCTGGACCAGCGTGCCCGTGCCGGCGATGCCCCAGTCCAGCTGGCTGATGCCCACCTTGGCCTCCGCCGAGGCCTCCCGGGTCACCTCGAAGCTGAGACCAGGCACCCGGGTGCGGAATTCCAATTGCTCGGCCCCATCCAGGAAGCCCCCCGCGGCCCACACGGCGCCGCACTGGGGCGCCTCGGACACGCTCTCCTCCCGCAGGAGGCCCTGGATGAAGGCCAGGGCCTCCTTGCGACGGGTGAAGTGGTGAACTTCAGCGCTGACAGCCTCGGCCCGGGTCTTGAAGGCCTCGAAGGTGGCGTTCATGGGAACTCCATTCAGCGGGTGGCCGCTTCCAGCAGGTAGAGGAAACTGCGGTAGACATGGCCCGTGGAGCGGGTCATGCCCACCTCACAGGTGCGGCTGCTGGCGTAGTAGCCATCAAAGGTCTGGGTGTTCACTTCATCGGCCTCGTGCGTCGTGGCCGATGCGGTCAGTTCCGGGACCAGGAAGCCGCGATCACCCGCGAAGCCGCAGCAGCCCGCATCCTTGGGCACCACCACCTTGTCGGCACAGGCCTGGGCGACGCCCTCGAGCTTGGGGACGAGGTTCATCTTGGTGAGGGAGCAGACCGGGTGGAGCACCACAGAGCCCAACCTGTGCTTCACCTGCAGCTTGGGCAGCAGCACGTCGTGAGCGAAGGTGGTGCTGTCGAGGATCTTCAGCTTGTCAAACTTCGCCTGGTTCTCGGGGGTGAGATAGGCACGGCTGGTGACCACCCCGTAGGTGCAGGGGCTGGTGTCGATGACGATGGAAAGCCGGCCCTCCTGGCTCCATTCCCAGAACTTCTCGATGGCGTGGTTCACGGTGAAGCGATGCGCCTCGTCGAATCCTTTCGAGCTGAAGGGTACGCCGCAGCAGGTGCCTTCGACATCGTTGGGAATGTGAACCGGCACTCCGGCACGTTCGGAGACTTTCACCAGGGCCTCCACCAGGCTCAGTTCCTCGGGCTCGCCCGGCAGGTGGCCCATCATGCGGGAGATGCAGGCCGGGAAGTAGATGGCCTGGGCGCCCTCCAGGTGGGTGACCGGCAGCGGGGCCTTGGCAGCCTTGGGCATCTCCGGGCTCCACTCGTGGCCCGTGCCGATGGGCTTCAGCAGCCGGGTGATGAAGGGCATCACCTTGGGGCCGAACAGGTTCTGGACGAGATGCCCGGTACGGAGGGCGACACGCATGACGGGCTCGATGCTGCCGAAGTTGCGGGCCACCGAGAGCGCGATCTTCTGGGCCCGTCGGCTATGGCCGGCCCGGCGGAAGCGCTTGGTGAGCTGGCCGGTGTCGATGCTCACAGGGCAGGCCGTGGCGCACAGTCCGTCGACAGCGCAGGTCTCCAGGGCCATGTAGGGCCAGGCTTCCCGAAGGGAGGCGAGCAGGGCGGGGTTTTCCCGGTTGCCCTCGAGTCGCGCTATCTCGCGGCGCACGACGATGCGCTGGCGGGGCGTGAGGCTGAGCTCACGGCTGGGGCACTTGGGTTCGCAATAGCCGCACTCGATGCATTTGTCGACCTCCTCTTCCACGCCGGGCATGGGCTTCAGGTCGGACAGATGGCACTTCGGATCGGCGTTGAGAATGACGCCAGGGTTCAGAAGATGCAGGGGATCCACCAGCTGCTTGAGCTGCTCCATGACGGCTTTGGCCTCGGGGCCCCATTCGGCCTCGACGAAGGGCGCCATGTTGCGGCCCGTGCCGTGCTCGGCCTTCAGGGCACCGTCATATTTCTTTACCACCAGTTCCACCACGTCGTCGATGAAGCGGGCGTAACGATCGACGGCCGCCTGGTCGTTGAAGGACTGGGTAATGACGAAGTGCAGGTTGCCATCCTTGGCATGGCCGAAAATGATGGCTTCGTCATAGCCGTGCTTGGCGAAAAGCCTGGTGAGGTCTACCGCGGCATCGGCGAGCCTGGCGATGGGAAAGGCCACATCTTCGATGAGCACCGTGGTGCCTCGCTTGCGGACGGCGCCCACGGAGGGGAAGGTGCCGGAGCGGATCTTCCACAGCAGGGCCTGCTCGACTGGGTCGTGGGTGAACCGTGCGGGCTCCATCAGGTTCAGGCCCTTGGCCGTTTCCAGCCCAATGCGTTCCAGTTCGGCCCGGACGGATTCCTCCCGGCCATGGAACTCCACCAGGAGGGCGGCGGCGCCATCCGGCAGGGACTTGATGCTGGGGGGAATGCCGGCCTGGTTCTCGACCGACTTCAATGAGGCCCGATCCAGCAACTCAAGCGCCGCGGCGCCGGCATCCCGGAGGGGTACGATGGCCGCACAGGCCGCGTGCAGATCCGGGAAGATGAGGAAGCCGGTCACCTTCACCGGCAGGTCGGGTACGGACTTCAACACGGCCTCGGCAATGAAGGCCAGGGTGCCCTCAGAGCCCACAAGCAGGTTCCGGAAGATGTCCACGGGCCGTTCGAAATCCAGGAAGGCGTTGAGGGAATAGCCCGTGGTGTTCTTGGTCAGGTACTTCGACCGGATGCGCTGGGCCAGGGTGGGATTCGAGAGCAGGTCGCCCTTCAGCTTCAGCAGGCCTTCGGCCAGGGCCGGTTCGGCCTTCCGGAACGTCTCGTCCGCATCCGGCGCGCCCGTGTCGATCACGGTACCCGAGGGCAGCACGAAGGTCAGGGACTCCAGCGTGTGGTAGGCGTTCTGGGCGACGCCACAGCACATGCCACTGGAGTTGTTGGAGAGGATCCCGCCCACGGTGCAGGTGTTGATGGAGGCTGGATCAGGGCCCATCTTGGCCTTGAAGAATTTGAGGGCGTAGTTCACGTGGGCGCCGATGACGCCGGGCTGCACCTTTACCTTGGCGCCGCCCTCGAGCACCTGGATGCCGCGCCAGTTGCGGGCCACTTCCACCAGGATGCCATCGGACACGGACTGGCCAGAGAGGCTGGTGCCCGCCGCTCGGAAGGTCATGGGGACCTTCAGGTCATGGCTGAGCCGGAACAGGCCCTGGATGTCCTCCACGCTGCCGGCAAAGGCCACTGCCTTGGGAATGAGCCGGTAGAAACTGGCGTCCGAGGCGAAGGCGATCAGATCCACCGGCCGATCGAGCACGCGGCCGGGGCCGACGATGGCCGCGAGAGAATCTCTCAGGGAAGTGGCTGTGGCGGTGCTCATGAGAAACATCCTTTTCCCCGTGAAGGGGCGTTAAAAAGTCCCGCCGACGCTCAAGATGCCGGCGGGACCCAGGTCATTCGTCTGAAGTCCGTCCGGGCTACTTGGCCGGGACCGGGGCGGGCAGGACAGCCGGAGCTGCCGGGACCACGGGAGCCGTGACGGGAGCCACCACCGCAGGCGCGGGAGGCAGCTGGGGCATCCAGTTGGCGGGCAGGACCTTCGCATAGAGGAAGATCACGGCGCCGACCATGGCGGCCAGGGCCAGACTATGGAAGAACACATAGCGCAGGATGGTGCCTTCCTGACCCTGCTGGTTGGTGGCCACCGAAGCGACCACGAGGCTCTGGGCGTCGATCATCTTGCCCATGACGCCGCCGGTGGTATTGGCCGCGGCGGTGAGGATCGGGTTCAGGCCCAGCTGCTGGGCGGTGATCTTCTGGAGGCCACCGAACAGCACGTTGGAGGAGGTGTCACTGCCCGTCAGGGCCACGCCCAACCAGCCCAGCATGGCGCTGAAGAAGGGGAACAGGACGCCGGTGCTGGCGAAGGCCAGACCCATGGTGGCATCCAGGCCGGCGGACTTGGACGTGAAGCCCAGAGCCAGCATGGCCGCGATGGTGAGCAGGGAGATCTTCACGCGATTGACGGTCTTGCCCCAGATCTTGATGAGTTCCAGGGGGCCGAAACCGACCAGGAGGCCGCTGCAGAGGCCAGCCAGCAGCAGGCTGGTGCCTGTGAGGGAGAGCCAGTTCAGGGTCCAGGTGGCGGGATCAGGCGAAGCTTTGGCGACCACAGGAGGAGCCTTGACGACAAGCTTGTGGAGCCCTGGCATTTCGTAGGTCTTCGAGGTGTAGCCCATGAGGAAATTCGGCTTGTCCTTGGTGCCGCCGTTCAGGAAGGTCTTCACCTGGGGGGTGCCCCAGACGAACACGAACAGGGACAGGAACACCCAGGGCATCCAGGCCTTCACGACCTTGCCGGTGCTGTGGTGAGGGGCCACTTCCTTCACGTCTTCCTGCTCGTGCTCGTAAGTCCAGATGGTCTTGGGCTGCCAGACCTTCAGGAAGAGGACCAGGGCCACCATGGAGACGATGGCGCCGATGATGTCCACCAGCCAGGGGCCGTGGAAGTTGCTCACGAGGAACTGCGTGATGGCGAAGCTGCCACCGGCCACGAGGCAGGCCGGCCAGACTTCCCACATGGCCTTGCGTCCGGCCATGGTCCAGATGATCCAGAAGGGCACGATCAGGGAGAAGATGGGCAGGATGCGGCCAGCGGCGGCGCTGAGCAGGTCCAGGGGCAGGCCGGTCACGCCGGCGAGGGCGATGAGCGGGGCGCCCAGGGCGCCGTAGGCCACCGGCGCGGTGTTGCCGATGAGGGCCAGGCCGGCGGCCTGGAGGGGGCGGAAGCCCAGGCCGATGAGCATGGCGGCCGAGATCGCCACGGGCGTGCCGAAGCCGGCGGCGCCCTCGATGAAGGCGCCGAAGCTGAAAGCGATCAACAGAGCCTGGAGGCGGCGATCCGAGGCGATTCCAGCGATGGAGTGCTTCACCACCTCGAAATCACCCGACTTCACCGTGATGTCGTAGATGAAGATGGCGTTCAACACGATCCAGCCGATGGGCGCCAGGCCATACAGGGCGCCGTTAAAGGCGGCCATGCCGGCCATGCCGGCGGGCATCCGGTAGACGAAAATGGCCACCGCCAGACAAGTGATGAGGCCCAGGATGGCCGAGTAGTGGGCCTTCACGTGCTTGGCCAGGAAGCCCAGCAGCACGAAGACCGGCAAGGCGGCCACCAGTGCGGAAAGGAAGATATTCCCCATGACAGGGGAATAGACTTGGGTCCAGGGGGTCATGCAGCCTCCATTAGTGGGGGTGGGGGTGGGTGGTAGATGATGAATGGGTAGAGTTTTGGAAAAGAACCTGCGCGAAGGTTACAATGGGTCTAGTGGTCAGACCATACCCAAGACCATTTTTTTCATCACACTTTCCAAGTTCCTTTTTTTGCAATTTTTACAGTTTCATGGGAATTTGACTTATGGATTTCACACCGATCAAGACCAAGCGGCTCTATGAAGAGATCGTAGAGCAGATCAAAAAGCTCATCACCGATGGCAGGCTGAAGCCGGGCGATCGGCTGCTGGCAGAGCGGGAACTGGCGGAGCAGTTCCAGGTCAGCCGCGCTTCGGTGCGCGAGGCCATCAGGACGCTCGAGATACTGGGCGTCATCGACATCCGGCCCGGGGAAGGCACCTTCGTGCGGGGCACTGACAGCGACGACATCATCCGGCCCCTGGCCATGTTCCTGGCCGTGGAACGAAGCTCCCTGCTCGACATGTTCGAAATGCGCAGGATCTTCGAGACTGCGACGGCCAGCTTGGCCGCGGAGCGGGCCAGCGAAGAGGAACTGGATCATGTCGAGGCCATGCTCGACAAGATGCGCGAGCGGCTCAACGTGCTCGATCCCGAGAAGGGCGAGGAATTCGACGCGGCCTTCCACTACGCCGTGGCCGAGGCCACCCACAACAGTCTTCTGACCAAGCTGTTCAAGACGGTTTCTGAGGAGTTCGCCAAGGCCAATTCTGTGGCCAGGCGCCAGCTCTACCACGACAACGTGGACAACGCCCAGCTGATCATCGACCAGCACTCCGAGATCCTTGAAGCGATCCGGTCCCGCTCTCCCAAAGCTGCGTCAGAGGCCATGCTGGCGCATCTGATCTTTGCCGAGGGCGAACTGCGAAAATGGATTGTCTAGCCATTCATCACCGGATTCGCACTTGGACGGGCATGGTGACGAGGGCACATCGTGTGCCCTCGCCCTGCGGGCGGCCATCGACTACGTCGATACCGTCCTATTTGCCAATCCTGGCAAATGGTGACGAGGGCACATCGTGTGCCCTCGCCCTGCGGGCGGCCATCAACTACGTCGATACCGTCCTATTTGCCAATCCTGGCAAATGGTGACGAGGGCACATCGTGTGCCCTCGCCCTGCGGGCGG
>JBBRZL010000172.1:0-7037 GCA_038236735.1 Holophagales bacterium
CACCCAGGCCTTCGCCAACGCCTTCCCCGTGAAGTAGCTCCGCAGCAACCTCGACCGGCTGGCGGGAGTCCCCCTCCCCCAGCCGGTTTCCTGTGTACGGCCCCGGGGCTCGGCGGGGTTCAGCCGCCGGAGGCCCCGCCAGCCTTAGCCTGCCGCTTGGCCGCCTGCCAGGCGGCCTCCATCTGCTCGAGATCGCGGTGCTCCCAGCCTCCAGCGGACCGGGCATCATCTTCTACCTGCTCGAAGCGCCCCTTGAATCGGCGCATCTGGCGCCGCAGCGCGGTGTCAGGATCCACACCCTTCTTGCGAGCCCACTGCATGAGGCTGAACAGCACGTCGCCAAATTCCTCCTCCACCCGCACGGGATCGGATTCCGCCTGCAGCTCGGCCACCTCCTCCTTCACCTTGTCGAGGACGCCTTCGAGGTCGGGCCATTCGAAGCCCACCTTGGCGCAGCGGCGGCCAATCTCCAGGGCCTCGTCCATGGGCGACAGGGTGGCAGGGATGCCCTCCAGCAGGCGCGGCTCCGTGGCTTCCGTGACCCCCCTCTCCTCGCGCTTGATGGCCGCCCAGTTGGTGAGTACTGCTTCGGCACCATCCACGGCCACCTCGGCGAAGACGTGGGGATGCCGCCGGATCAGTTTCGCCACCACCGCCCGCTCCACCTCGTGGATATCCCAGGCCCCGCGATCTGCCGCCAACTGGGCATGGAAGGCGATCTGCAGCCAGAGGTCCCCCAGTTCCTCGCAGAGGTGGGCCTCCGTGGCTGCGTCGCCGTCCCGGTGCTCAGCGAGGGCCTCCAGCACTTCGGCGGCCTCCTCCCGCAGGTAGCGTGAGAGTGTCTGATGATCCTGCTTCAGATCCCAGGGGCAGCCGGTCTCCGGCTGGCGGAGGGCGGCCATGACGGCGCGGAGGGTGGTGGGTTCCATGCCTTGAGGGTACCGCGATGAACGCCTCAGGAGGGAAGCGCCTCCAGGAGGGCCTTCGCCAGATCCGTCAGCGAGGGATCCCGGGCGCCCATCACCAGGATCAAATCACCGGCCTTCGCCTTGGCGACCAGCCGATCCACCAGCCAGGCTCGGGAGGGTGCCAGCTCCGCGGCCACGTCGCGGGCGGTGAGGTCCGCCACCACGTCGGCGCTGCTGATGTCCCGAGAGGCGGTACCGCCCGCGTAGAACACCTCCAGGAACCAGAGGCGATCTCTGGTGGCCAGCTCCGCGGCGAAGGCCGCCACGAAGTCCGAGCGCAGGAACTTCAAGGGGCCGAAGCCATGGGGCTGAAACACGGCAAGTACACGCCCACCCTGGGCCTGCACGCACAAATGGGCCGCCCGGAGCGAGGCCGCCACCTTGGCCGGGTTGTGGCCGAAGTCGTCCACCACGGTGACGCCAGCGCGGGTGCCCAGCACCTGGAAGCGCCGCGCCACCCCCTGGAAGGCGGCCAGGGGTTCCACCAGGGCCACCAAGGGCACGCCCAGGGCGGCACAGGCCGCCAGGGCCGCGAGGGCGTTCTCCACGTTGTGTCGACCGGGAACGGGCAGCCTGAAATCGGTGTCCCCGACGCGGAAGGTGGAGCTTTCCGCGCCCAGTGCCAAGGCTTCGGCGCGGAGGTCCGCCCTCTCCCCGAAGCCAAAGACGGTGGCGCCGGTGGCGAACTCCCGCAGGTTTTCGGCTTCGCCCACCACGGCGGCCTCGCGCACCTGGGCGCGGAAGGGCCGGAACATGGCCGCCACCGCATCCATCTCCTGGTGATCCCGCTGCAGGTTGAGCAGCACGCCCACGGCGGGGTGGTAGCGCACCACAGAGCCGTCGCTTTCGTCGGCTTCGATGATCAGAAGCTCGGAGGCACCGGCCCAGGCATTGCCCCAGCGGCCCTCGCGCTGCAGGGCCACCAGCTCGCCGCCGGTGATGACGGAAGGATCGCGCCCGGCGCCCCGCAGGAGCTCGAAGAGCATGGCCACGGTGGTGGACTTGCCACTGGAGCCCGTCACGGCCACGGTGCGATAGCGGGCCACCAGGTAGGCCAGCAGCTCGGAGCGGTGCAGCACGGGCACGCCCAGGCGCCGGGCCGCCGCCACGTCGGGCACATCCTCTTCCACGGCCGTGGAGACCACCAGGGCCGCACAGTCGCCTTCGAGGCCACTGCCGTCCTGCCCATGGATCACCACGCCCAGGGCTTCGAGGAAGGCGCGGGCTGCGGGCCGCTGGCCCCGGTCGAAGCTGCGATCACTGCCGCTGGCCCGGCCGCCTTTCATGGCCACAAACTGGGCCAGGGCGCTCATGCCGCTGCCCGCTACGCCGGCGAAATGCAGTCGTCCAAGGCCGAGATCATCGCCCTGGAGGCCCTCGGCGAGGAGCACCAGGTCCCCTTCCGCCAAGCGCTCGAAGAGTTCCACCACGGCGGCATTGCCCAGGCGCACGCAGCCGTGGGAGACGGCGCTGCCCAGCGCTGCCTCCTGGTTGGTGCCATGAAGGTAGATGAAGCGTGCCAGTGAATCTCGGCCCGGCCCGCGGTTCCAGCCCTCCTCCAGGCCGTCCAAGGTGAGCACCCGGGTGAGGATCAGGTCCTCGTCGCGGGACTCGCCCCGCCAGATGTCGCCCGTGGCCACGCGGTGGCGGAAGACGCTGCCGACCCCGGCCCCCGCACCGATGCGGGCGTGAATGCGATGCCAGCCGGTGGGCGTCCGGTACGAACCCTCCTCGCAGCCCAGGCCATTCTTCGCGGTGGAGACGATGGCCTCGAAGACCAGCTGGCCACCCTCCAGCAACCCGACGCGTTGCCGGGCCGTGTCCACCACCAGGAGCCGCCCCGCCAGTCGAGGCCTGATCCCGTCCTGGCGCGCCGAGCTTGCCAGGGCCAGGGCGCGGTAGCGGGCGGCGTGCAGTGGATCAGGCATTGGAAGGTCCCAGAGATTGTTGGCACCCCAGCTTCCCACAGATCTCCCGGGGCAGGAGGGCCGCTGCCCGTGGCTCGCAGGGCTGTCACACTGGCCTCTTCCGCCGGGCTCCAATGAAGAATCAATCTTTTCCCAGACGCGTCTCCTTCGCCCTCCAGGGCCTCCGTTCCGCCTTCAGACGGGAGGCCAACTTCCGCTTCCAGGTCCTGGCGGCCTTGGGCGTGGTGGCGCTGCTGGTGGCCCTTCGGCCCCCGGCCCTCTGGTGCGCCTTGCTCCTGCTGAACTGCGGGCTGGTACTGGCCGCTGAGCTCATCAACACCGCCCTGGAAGCGGCCCTGGATCGCTTGCATCCCGAGGTGGATCCGGCCATCAAGGTTGCCAAGGACTGCGCCGCAGCTGCAGTGCTCATTCTCAGCTTGGGCGCCGTCGCGACCTTCCTCTGCTTCCTCTGGTCTAGGGTCTGTTTTCAAAGTGGCTGCGAGCCGCGGCGGGTCCAGCCGCGTGATCCAGCAGATTTCGGTTTGTCTCGCGTATCGCCGCAGGCGAGACCGAGAAGGATGGGGCCGCAGGGCGATGTGGTGCATCGTTCAAGGCCACAGACGCCGCTGGGCGCGCAGCTGGCCCCGCCCCAGAGGGCAAGGGGCAGCGCCCGGCGCGATACTGCGTCAAGCTCCTCACCGATAGTACCGCTATTGCCATCGTCGCTTTCCTTGTCTCACTTGGGCGGTGCCCCTTGCGCGGCCACACTGCACTTTGAAAACAGACCCTTGGGGCCTCAGAATTTCATGGCCACGCTGAGGCCATAGGTGCCCGGACCCACCTGGGGCGCGAAGGAGAAGGCCACCTTCGAGCCCGCTGCGGTCCGCAGGGTCTGGTTGTAGCGGACCACTGACCTACCCACCAGGGTACCAATGAGTCCCCCAGCAACCACGTCGGACAGGAAGTGCTCCCGCTGCTCCACGCGCGCCACGCCCACCAGGCCCGCCAGGCCGTAGGAGAGGCAGGACACCCAGTTCTGATCTGCGTGCTCGGAGATGACCGAGGCCAGGGCGAAGGCCTGGGTGGTGTGGCTGGACGGGAAGGACTGGCCGCCGTGGAAGGGGTGGAAGTCGCTGGTGCCCTGCCCTTCCTTGGGCCGGGAGCGGCCCACCACCACCTTCAGCGGGAGGGTGAGCAGTAGCTGGGCGATGCCCATGGTGACCATGGTGTCGATGCCCGTGGCGCGAACCTCGGGATCCTTGAAGGCGACGCCGGCCAGGTAGGTGCCCCCGGCGATCAGCACACTGGGGGCGCCGCCCAGGTTCTGCAAAGCCTTGGCGGTGCGGTCCCAGGAGGCGGTGGCGTGGTTGGTCATGAAGCGCTCCGCGGAGCGGTCCACCAGGAAGCCCGCGCCCAGCACCGCCACCGCGCCAACCCCGGCAGTGATCCAGTCCGGCTGGTTCCAGCGGGCCGGGGCGCTGAGGACATGACCCGCGTCATCCAGCAGCAGGCTGGGTAGGTGGGCGAAGCGATCCGGGTCTGTGGGCGAGCCCATCCGGAGGGGGGCCCGGGTTCCCTCGGTGGGTTCGGAATCCGGGATGGCCGCGCACAGCCATCCGGAGGCGAGAACCAGGGCGACAAGGCTGAGGGGGCGCATGCGTGGATGGGTCTCCAAGGGGTGGACCAGGTCGGCGGATCCCGGTGTGAAGGCTCCATCCACTCCCACTCTAACGGGTGCCCCGGCGGTCGGTGCGGGCTTTCCAGCCGCTCACGCGCCCACGATGTGTCCCGCCAAGGCGCTGGCAGCGACGGTGGCGGGGCTGGCCAGCCACATCTGGCCCGGCCCGCTGCGGCCCGGGAAGTTGCGGTTGATGGCGCTGATGGTCACCTGGTCGGCCCGGGTGGATACGCCGGGACCCGCGTTGATGCAGGCACCGCAGGAGCTGCCCAAGACCACCGCCCCGACGGCCTCGAAGGCGGCGAGCCAGCCCTGGGCCGCCGCATGGCGACGCACGTCCTCGCTGCCGCACTGCACGAAGAACTGCACGCCATCGGGCACCCGGCAGCCCTCGCGTGCGGCCGGCTCCACCACTTCGAATGCCCGCCGCAGATCCTCCCGCTTGCCCCCGGTGCAGCTACCCAGGTAGGCGATGTGGATGGGCACATCTTCGCCCAGGTCCGCCAGGGCCACGCCGTTGCCGGGATCGCCGGGGCGGGCCAGCATGGGGCCCAGGGTGGCGCAGTCCACTTCCAGCGTACCGGCGTACTCCGCGCCCTCGTCACCACGCATCCAGGGTTCCAGCGCCAGGTCCACGCCGCGGCGCTCCCGGATGAAGCGCAGCGTTTCCACATCGGGTGCGATGAGCCCCGTGAAGCCGCCGATTTCCGCGGCCATGTTGGTGAGGGTGGCGCGTTCATCGGTATCCAGATCCAGCAGCCCCTCGCCCTGGTATTCGATCACGTGGCCGAGGGCGCCGCCTTCGCGGATCAGCGGCTGGGCCAGCAGGTGCAGGACGATGTCCTTCGATGAGACGCCAGGCCGCAGGCGGCCCCGCAGGCATACCCGCAGCGTAGGCGGCACGGTGACGCGCACGTCGCCGGTCACCCAGGCGCAGGCGATGTCCGTGGTGCCCACGCCGAAGGCCAGGCAGCCCAGGGCCCCGGCATGGGGCGTGTGCGAATCCGTGCCCACCACCACCTGGCCGGGAAGCACGTAGCGCTCGGCCATGATGGCGTGGCAGATGCCTTCACTGCCGGAGCCATCTGGCAGCTCGCCGTGCAGTTGGATGCCGTGCTTCGCGCAGAAGGCCTCCTGCGCGGGTGGCAGGCGCTCGGCCACCTCCAGCAGCCCCTGGCCGCGATGCTCTGCGGACATGCTGTGATGCAGGAAGGTGAGGTGGTCGCGGAAGGCCAGGATGCTGGCGGGATCGCGCAGGACGGCGGCGGGCCCCAGGGCCTGCTCCAGGAAACTCGCGGCCATGGGCGTCACATACTCGTGGCTGAAGCGCCAATCGGCTTGCACGAAGAGGCCGTCACCGGGCCGGACGGAGGGGAGGCCCACCGTCCCGGCGGCCGCATCGACCACCGCGTGCCGGGCCAGCAACTTCTCGGCGTAGGTCATGGGCCGGGGCGGGTGCGCAGGCAGGGGTGGCACCACCTCGCCGCTGAGGCGCGCGGCGTTGTAGGGGAAGAGGCCACCCCGGCGGACGATCTCGGCGGTGACCTCATCCAGCCCAGCGGTGAACTCCGCCAGGGGAATGGCTTCGCCACGGCGGAGGCGCGGGATCAGCCCGAAGTCGGTGCTGGTGAGGAGGCCCAGGTTCTGGGCGTTCTGGCGGTAGATGCGCTCGAAGCTCTCGGCGATCACCAGGCGGATGCCCGCGCACTGTTCGGCATAGGGACTGGCCTCCCGGCTGCTGCCCTTGCCCCGGCGCTTGCCCGCCACGCTCACCGCGAAGCCGCCGGCCCGCACCGAACCTTCCTTCAGGGGATAGACGCCGCCGCACTGCAGGCCCAGGTAGGGGAAGTCGCCCAGCTTCTCGTCGAAGTGGTAGCAGATGAAGGCGGGCGTGATCTCGTCCGTGCTGATCTGGTCCCGCAGGGGACCGGTATTGGAAGGTTCCAGATCCTCGCCCGCCAGCTGGCGGAGGATCCGGGCCGGATCCTCCGTGAGGAAGAGGGTTCGGCCTTCGATGTGAACGGGATCCGACAGCATCCTTCCAGCCTACTTGCTTCCCCCCAACGCACGAAGGCCCCCAATCAGGGGCCTTCGTGCGGGTGTTGCTGGCAGCTCAGTCCTTTTCTTCCTCGGCCTTGAGCTTGGCTTCCTGCTCGTCGAGGTGCTTCATGAGGCGCTCGGCCAGTTCCTCGTCTTCCAACGGGGTGAACATGTCGTCCTTGACCTCGAAGATCTCCAGGCTCAGGCCCGCCTCGGGATCGGCGGTGCCCTCCTCCTGGGCCTGCAGTTCGGCCAGGGGCGCCAGGATGGCGAAGTTGCGGCCCTCGAACTCGAGCTCTTCCAGGATCGCAAACTCTTCCTTTTCGCCGTTCTCGTCTTCCAGTTCGACGACCTCGATCTCGAAGGAATCGTCATGCTCGTGGTTGCAGTCTGGTCCGTGTTCGTGACCCTCATGAGCCATGGGCTCCTCCTTGCGCAAGGAAC
>JBBRZL010000173.1:0-6903 GCA_038236735.1 Holophagales bacterium
AACAGGACGGAGGGTGTCCCGGCCAATTGGCCATCGATCTTCAAGCGTGAAGCGTCGGCGAGTTTCGCATCGCCGATGTTCAGTGCGACTCGCTTCACTTTTGCGCCTGCAACATTGACGGCCTTTTCAACAGCATCGATGGTAGCCGCGTCCGATCCATCCCCAACCAGCAGCCCGATCACGCGGCCTTCGAGCGTGTCCTTCATCTTCCCGATCAGCTGCAGTGCGGGTGATGGGTCCAACTCTTGAACTTCAACGACCGCAGCGGGGGCCGGCGGCAGTTTGGCCATGCCGAGGGCCGTGGCGACCCGTTGCGCTAGGTCCATTTCGATATGGCGCAAGTGGCCCACCATGGCCTCACGAATATGCGGATGCTCGACTTTGGACAGCTCGAACACCAGGGCAGAGGCGATATGGGCCTGTTCGTAGGAAGTCTGGCTGCGATAGAACTGCCGGGCCTGGCTGTAATGGTCCGCAAACTGCTCGGGCCGAATGCGGCCCTTGGCACCGGATTCCTCGGTCCCCGCACTATGGAAGCCCATGGCCGGCTGTTCGCGCGGGGAGTCTGCCGCCAACGAGTTCGGTTCGTATGCCACGCGCCCCGTGGGTTGTGCCATTTGCATGTGGCCATCCCGTTGGTGATTGGCAAAGGGGCATTTCGGTGCATTCACGGGCAGCTGATGGAAATTGGGCGAGCCCAACCGGGACAATTGCGTGTCCAGATACGAGAACAGACGTCCCTGCAGAAGGGGATCGTTCGAGAAATCCATGCCCGGCAGAATGTGGGACGGACAGAAGGCCACTTGTTCCGTTTCCGCAAAGAAATTATCCGGCCAGCGATTGAGCACCATCCGGCCGATGACCTGCAAGGGAACCAGTTCTTCGGGAATCAGTTTGGTCGGGTCGAGATGGTCAAACGGAAAGGCTTCCGCCTCCTCTGCCGAGAACAATTGGACGGCCAGCTCCCACTCAGGAAAATCTCCCGCACTGATGGCTTCGAACATGTCCCGTCGATGGAAATCGGGATCAGCTCCGGCGATTTTCACCGTTTCATCCCAGATCGTGGCTTGCAGACCGAGTTTGGGCCGCCAGTGGAACTTCACGAAGGTCGATTTGCCCGCCGCATTGAGCAGACGGAAGGAATGGATGCCGAAGCCTTCAATCATTCGCAAGGAGCGGGGCAAGGTGCGATCCGACATGATCCACATCACCATGTGCATGGACTCGGGGGTCAGGGAAATGTAGTCCCAGAAGGTGTCATGGGCAGTCGCCGCTTGCGGGAAGGCCCGATCCGGTTCCATCTTGATCGCATGCACCAGGTCAGGAAATTTGATGGCGTCCTGGATGAAGAACACCGGAATGTTGTTGCCGACCAGATCCCAGTTGCCCTCTTTCGTATAGAACTTGACCGCGAAGCCGCGGACATCCCGTGGCGTATCGACCGAGCCGGAGCCGCCCGCCACCGTAGAGATCCGCGTGAAGAGAGGTGTCTCCACGCCCACTTCGGTCAACACCTTCGCCGTCGTGTATTTCACCAGCGATTTGGTCAGCTCGAAAAAGCCGTGCACTCCGGTGCCACGGGCATGGACGATCCGCTCCGGAATCCGTTCGTGATCGAAATGAGTGATCTTCTCCCGGAGGATGAAGTCTTCCAGCAGGGTGGGACCGAGGGGATTTGCTTTCAGGGAGTTTTGATTGTCTGAAATGCCCAGACCCTGATTGGTGGTCAATCCCGGCAGACCGCTGGCGGCGCTTTGATGTAATTCGCCGCCCGTGCCAACAGCAACGGGGGGCTCTACACTCGATTTCCTTGGTAGAGCCCTCTTAGGATCCGTGGATTGTCCTTTGGCCATGGGTGATCCTCCTGTCGCTTTGGATAATCTGCAATCCATCCCTGGTGGGCACCCTGGGGACCGTCGCCGAAACCAGGCGCCGTGGCGAACCCCAGAGGTGCCCCTGGATGAATCAAAGAATGGTCTTCCACCGGGTGAACCTTGCCATTACCGGGTGACGTGGTGTTCTTCGGTCATGGCCGTCTTGTCGCCCTTGGGCGCGGTGGCTTCCGTGGTGCTGGTGATGTCCTGGGCCTTCAGGCCATGGAAAATGTCCTTGGCCCTGGAAATCTCATCCGAGTTCTCGGTGTGTACGGAAATGAGGATGTTGCCGTCCTTGATCTTGCCTTCATAGAGCTTGGCTTCCAGCTCGGGGATGCCCATGCCGATGAGGGCGCCAGCGATTCCGCCGAGGGCCCCGCCCATGGCGGCTCCACCCAGGGCGGCCATGATCGGGCCGGCCGCGATGAAGGGCCCCACTCCAGGAATGGCGAGAGCGCCGATTCCGACGATCCAGCCGAGGGCACCGCCCAGCAGCCCGCCTGCGCCGGCCCCGGTGGCCGCACCCTCAGGAGCCTTGGTGTTCTTCTCGTGGGCAAAGTCGCGGGTGACGCTCTTGTCCGGGAAGAGAACGGAAATATCGGAGGAGGCGAATCCACCGGCCTTCAACGAATCGGCAATCTGATTGGCCTGTTCGTGGGTGGTGGCGATGCAGAAAACAGCCTTGTTAGACATTGAATGTCCTTTCAAATAGTGGGATTGACGTAATTGTGATTGGGAGAAGGAATGGGTTTTGTTACTTGACTTCTAATTGATCTTTCACCTTCGTCGCGCCGGCAATTTTGCCCGCGATGTCGTTGATGAGTTGTTTCTCCTCCGCACTGGCAACGGGACCGCGCAAGGTGACCACACCATCAAGGGTGATGATTTTTACGTTCTTCCCGCTGGTCGACATTCCTTTTCTTTGGGTGATTGCCCTGCGGATATCCTTGGTCAATTTTGTATCTGCGGCACTTCCACCCTGATCCATGGGAGTAAGGTTGTTGTCGTCCCGGTCGCGCTTGTTTTTCTTGGAATTATCAGGGGCAACCTGTTTGTCGGCCTTGGCTTCCTGGGCCGTCCTTTCCTGACCATGCAGGGGTGTGGCCGAGGTGCTGAAGGGGGCGGCAACCGCTACCGTCGCGATCCCGATGCAGCCGATGGCCACCTGGCAGGTTCCTTTGATGCGATTGAGCAGATCTGGCATATTCAATTCCTTCCTTGGTGATTTTGTGATGAGGGGACGCCGGGAATTCAAGTGCGTAGCTCCTTGCCCGCCGCCGTTAAACCGTCTTTGAGGTCGTTTCCGGCACTCGCGGTGCCCTTCTTGATGTCCTTCCAGGCGTTCTGACCTTTGTCCGCCACTTCTTCCGCCTTGGCTTTCACCTGCGCGGTGGCGTGGTCGGCCTTTTCCTTCCCTGCCGTGGTGATTTCTTCCATGGCGTCGGAGGCGGCTTCCGCCCATTCACCCATTTGATCCTTCGCCTTGCCGCCCAGCTGACCAAGATCCTTGCGAAGTTCGGCCCCTCGCTTGGGAGTCGTCAAGGCGACCACAATGCCACCAACGGCGGCACCAGCAAGGAAGGCCATCAAGGTGGTGGCGGGGTTTGAGGTAATGCGGTAATTCATGTTCATCCCTCCTATTGAGATTGGGAAAGGGCCCAGCCTGGCGAGTTATCACGCCTTGGCGGAGGTCCGGGGCTTGGACTGGGAAGGCGAGTCCGCATTCTCCATGAGCTTCTGCTTCAGCTTGAGCATTTTGGCGCCCAGGGCGTCGAGGTCCAGGTCTGTCTTCCGGACCTCCGGGAACATCTCGTCCTGCTCTTCCTTCACGTGATGCCGGATGTATTCACCCAGCACCGTGACCTTCGCATCGAACATTTCATCGCCAGGTTTCATGGCTTCAAGTTGCTGAATGAGGTTCTTGGCGCCCGCATGTTCGACGAGGGCTTCGTCCATGAGATCCTCGTCCTTTATTTCCTTCCTGACTGCTGGGTAGAAAATTTGCTCCTCAAGGGCTGTATGAACGAGTAGTTCCGAGCAGATTGCTTTAACCAGGGAACCTTTCTCTTTGCTCGAACCACCTTCCATGGCTTTTTCGAATTGATCGAAAAGATCGGTGACCTTCTTGTGATCACTCTTCAACAGTGAGATGGCATCCACATCTGCGCTGGATGGGGATTTGCTGGAGGGTTTCAAGGCCGCTGTGGTCATTCGTTTAACTCCGAAAGGTAGTAGTGGAAACAGGAGATGTTGCATCTGAGGTGGTATTCCATCGAGGGGGCATTCCACAGGTTGTTCAGGGGGGATCCCGCCCCCAAGACTTGGGCCCACGCCCCATGAGCAGTACGCCTTTTGTCATCGAGTGACTCCCGGTGCGTGGACGAGAAGTTGGAAGCAAGGTGGGCACAAGCCAGGAGTTCCAGGGATCCGCGGTTAGGCGGTCAGCCAATCGCTCAACTCAAGGGTGTGCTCCTGCCCCTGGCTGAGGACTCCTTCGGCCGTCCAACGAGACGAAGAGTCCTTAGCACCTAACCGCGCGATCATCTGGCTGTAGGCCTCGATGGCCACCCCTGCGGCAAACAGGCCTGTGGCCGCGAGGTGGCGGCGCTTGGCGCGCAGCACGCCCACCAGTACTGTGGCCAACGCTTCGTTCAACATCTGAATGATGTCCTCTCGCCAGGGACCCTGGTTCAGCGCCAAGCCGCCCTCGTTCAGCAAAGGTTTCCCCGCCTCAGCCCTGGCCTCGTCGAGCACCCCGCGCAGTTCGCGCGGTGGGGTGGCCGGTTGTATTTTGGCCTTCATGGGAACTCCTCGGATGGTGGGCACGGACATCAACGGGCTGGCCGGGCCGAGGCCCAGCAGGATGCGGAAATGCTCAGGATTCAAGGGGCGAGGAAGGCCACGGTAGGAGTGGTCAACAGCCCAAATGGAATTTCAGCGAGGAGGAATCTCAAGGAGGTGGAGCGACACGGACAACAAGGACTCCACTTAGCACCTTCCGTACCAATGATTGAAATCTATTAAAATCAATAATTTATATATCGATTAGAAACTCAGGAATGAACTAAATACATCACTCTGATGGTGTGGCATCTCAGATCGAACGGAAAAATGGGTCCATCGGCGGGCCGAGCCACGGGGCAACGCCAGGATCGGGGCTGTAAGATGCCCCAAGGTGGTCCCGATGAGGCCCGGGCCGGCTCCCGCCAGGGTGCCATCCCACGACCCGGCGTTTGCGCTACCTCCAGGCCCACGCGGCGCTATTGGATGCGATCCATCTTTCGCAGCTCCGGCACTTTCCAGGTGGTGAAGCCCACCACCAGCAGGGTCATGCAGCCGCCGAAGACCACCGAGGGCACCAGGCCCAGGAGCTTCGCGGCCAGGCCGCTTTCGAAGGCGCCGATCTCGTTGCTAGAGCCGATGAAGACCTGGTTCACCGAGGACACGCGGCCCAGCATGTGCTCGGGTGTGAGGGTCTGCAGAAGGGTGGACCGCAGTACCACGCTGACGTTGTCCAGAGCGCCGCTGGCGGCCAGCATCAGGCAGCTGAAGAGAAAGCTGCGGCTGAGGGCGAAGGCGATGGTGGCCACGCCGAAGCCGGCCACGCAGATGAGCAGGGTGCGGCCTGCGCGGCGCAGGGGCGGCAGGTGGGCCATGCTGAGCCCCATGAGCACGGAGCCCAGGGCCGGGGCCGCGCGCAGGACGCCCAGCCCCTGGGGACCCGTGTGCAGCACTTCCTTGGCGAAGACGGGCAGCACCGCCACCGCCCCGCCGAAGAGCACCGCGAACAGGTCCAGGCTGATGGCGCTGAGCAGCAGCCGCTGGGAGGAGACGAAACGGAGCCCCTCCGCCAGACTCGCGAAGATCGAGCCTTCCCTGGGTCGCACCGGTTTCGGGGTGTAGCGGATCAGCAGGAGTCCGGCGAACCCCGCCAGCAGGAGGACCATCACGCAAGAATGCGCCATGGCTGGTCCCCGCCAGGCATAGACAAGACCGCCCACGGCAGGACCGATGACCATGCCCAGGTGGAAGGTGGAGACACGCCAGGTGGACCCGTTGGCGTAGAGCTCCTTCGGAAGCAGGTCCGTGCCCAGGGCCACATTGGCCGGGCGGTAGAAGGCCCGCACGATCCCGGTGAGGAAGATGATGCCGTAGATGGGAAACACAGCCGTGGTCATCGGACCCGAGCTGGATCGCCAGGTGAACCACAGCAGGAGCGCGGAACACAGGGCCAGACTGAGGGTGGAAGCCATGCAGAGGCGGAGCCGGTTCACTCGGTCAGCCGCGTGGCCTCCGAATAGGGCCACCGCCAGGAAAGGCAGGGCCTCGGACAGCCCGACCAGGCCGAGGGCCAGAGGGTCACCGGTGCGGGCATAGACCTGCCAACCCACCACCACCCCCTGCATCTGGAGGCCCAGGGTGACCAGTCCCATGGAGGCGATGAACCAGCGGTAGTCTGGATTCCGGAGAACTGCGTAGGGATCGTGCGCCGGTTCGAGTTCCTCCATGCGAGGCTACGCATCCCTCGCGACCGCCGGATCGCAGCGCAGGCCCCGGGAGAGCCCGCATCGCGTGGGATCCGGCGAGAAGCGAATCACTCGTACCTTAATGCGTCGATCACATCCAGCCCGGCCGCCTTCAAGGCTGGCAGGAAGCCCGCGACCACGCCCACCAGACCGGAGAAGCCCAGGCCAAGCACCACGGCCCAGGATTCCATCACGGCGGGCACCTGGAACTTCTGCAGGATGTAGACGGCGCTGTAGGCGAACCAGACGCCGATGAGGCCGCCCAGCACGGAGAGCACGATGGCCTCGATGAGGAACTGCCAGAGGATGTTCCGCCGAGTGGCGCCCAGGGCGCGGCGGATGCCGATCTCCCGGGTGCGCTCGGTGACGCTCACCAGCATGATGTTCGAGATGCCGATGCCGCCTACCACCAGGGAGAAGCTGGCAGCCACGGCCAGGAGGGCTGTGAGAATGCCCGCCTGCTGAGTCTGCATCTGCACGATGTCGTCCTGCTTGCGGACCAC
>JBBRZL010000174.1:0-6756 GCA_038236735.1 Holophagales bacterium
CGCGCATCAGCGAACCCCAGCCGGTACCGCCGGGGGATCTGGGTCGGCTGGTGGCGGTTTTGGCACGTTAGGTGGGCAGTGGAGGTTTGATGTCGGACACAGGGAAGGTTGCACCAACTATCGCCGTAATTTTCTCGGTATCGCCTGCGGCGATACGCGAGACCTCCCGCACTTGGGCTTTAACGATGGGGGCATGATGTCGGACACGCGCAGCATGGTACCAACCATCGCCGTCATTATGGCCGGAGGTCGGGGCACGCGGTTCTGGCCGCGCAGCCGCAACGCGCGGCCCAAGCAATTTCTGGCCATCGTAGGCACGGAGACGCTGCTGCACCAGACGGTGCGGCGGCTCGACGGCCACGTGGCCCCAGAACACATCTTCGTGGTGACCACGGAGGATCTGGCGACGGAAACCCGGCGCATGCTGCCTGAGCTGCCGCCAGAGAACGTGATCGTCGAGCCTGAAGGACGCAACACGGCGCCCTGCTTGGCCCTGGCCCTGGTGGAGATCGAGCGGAAATACCCCGATGGCGTTATGGCCGTGCTGTCCGCGGACCACTGGATCGGCGACCGGGAACTCTTCCTGGAGGATCTGGACACCGCCGTGCACCACGCGGTCCAGAAGCGGGAACTGGTCACCTTCGGCATCAAGCCCACCTATCCCGAGACCGGCTACGGCTACATCGAATCCGAAGGATCTGGGCCCGTCTTCAAGGTCAGGGCCTTCCGGGAGAAGCCCCCGGTCGAGGTGGCCCTGCAGTATCTGGAATCCGGACGGCACTATTGGAACGCTGGCATGTTCGTTTGGACCCTGGCGGATTTCAGGAAGGGCCTGCAGCAGTGCGCGCCCGAAGTCCTGGCGCCGCTCGATGCCTGGATGAAGGCCGGTGCGGAGCCAGCCACCCTGGCCGCCGCCTACCGCCAACTGCCCAAGGTGGCCATCGACGTGGCCCTCATGGAAAAGGCGGCTATGGTGGCCGTGGTTCCCACGCGGTTCCGCTGGTCCGATGTGGGCTCCTGGCCCGCCGCCATCGAGTTCCAGAAGGCGGATGCTGACGGCAATGTCAGCGTGGGCGAGACCCTGCTGCTGGATACGCGCAACAGCGCCTTCTTCGGCGGCAAGCGGTTCATCGCCGCCAGTGGCGTGGAAGACCTCATCGTGGTGGATGCCGATGATGCCTTGCTCATCTGCCACCGGGACAGTGCGCAATCCGTGAAGTTGATCGTGGAACGCCTCAAGGCGGAGGGGCGGAAGGATCTGCTCTAGACTGAAGATGGGGGGGCACACCATGAACAAGCCGGAAACACTGCACGTCGACAAGCCCTGGGGCTCCTTCGACCAGTTCGCGCTGAACATGCCCTGCACGGTGAAGATCCTCACCTGCAACCCGGGCCAGAAACTGAGCCTCCAGCGGCACAGCCACCGTGGCGAGCTTTGGGTGGTATTGGATCCCGGCGTGGTGGTGGACCGTGACGGCGAGGAACTGCGGCCGGCCGTGGGTGAAGAAATCTGGCTGCCCCTGGGCAGTACCCACCGCCTGCGTTGCGAGGCGGACACGCCCCACCCCGTGCGGGTGCTGGAGGTGAGCCTGGGAACCTTCGACGAGGCCGACATCGAACGGCTCCAGGATGACTACGGGCGCAGCTGATGTCCTGGCGACTGCGTTCGGCGCTCCTGCTGCTGGCCGCCCTGCCAGTCCTGGCCCAGAGTCCCAATCCAAGCGGTGACGAGATCCTGGCCCGGGTGGATCGACTGCGGCATCCCTGGCCCGCCTTCCGGGTGGAACTCACTGTGAAGGATGGGAAGGCCACCCAGCGGTGGCGGGTCTCGGCCCGGGCAAACGGCGATGCCCGGCTCGACGGGCTCTCGGACAAGGAGAAGGGCCGGGCGGTGCTGATGCTCGGCGACCAGATGTGGCTGCTGCTGCCGGGTTCGAAGCGGCCCCTGAAGGTCACGCCACAGCAGCGGATGATGGGCTCCGCCGCGGGGGGCGACGTGGCTCGCACGCGGTTCCGCAAGGATTACACGGTCCAGGAATTGAGCGACGATGTCCTGGACGGCCGCCTCTGCTGGCGCCTGGACCTGGCCGCGCAAACGCCGATCCTCAGCGCCCGCACGGTGCGGCTGTGGGTGGCGAAGGAGCGGCTGCTGCCCGTGAAGGCGGAGTTCCTGCTGGCCTCGGGCAAGGTGGCGCACACGGCCCTGTTTGGCCCTCCTGTCCAGGCCCTGGGCCAGCCGGTGCTCTCCTGGATGCAACTGGCCGAGCCCGGCGGCGCCAAAGCTGAACTGGCCTTCAGCGGCTGGTCGAAGGGAGGCGTCGACGAGGACCTCTTCGAGCTGCCGGAGCCAGGCCCTGGGCTTCGGTGATAGACTCGTGAGCGAGGTGCCCGCAAGGGCTTCCCGCCACCAACCATCCCACCACCTGACACCAGTCCCGTTCGCGGGACTCCCGCTCAACCATCCCACCACACGTAACCCCGCCAACTTATCCTCACGAAGCGCCCGTACCTCCGGGCGCTTCTTTTATGTCCTCCGGGGGTTCCACGCTCCGCTGCGCTGCGCGCCTCCATGTGGCGCAACGCGATGCGTTGCTCCCACTCGCCTTCGGCTCGCGGACATGGAGCCTCCCCCCGGGCCCCCGCGCTCGACCCGGCGGCGCTGGGGCAGTGCTTTCCTGGTCCCGCCCTGATCAGTGCTTCGCGGGCGCCGGCTTGGCGGCGTGGACTGCAATGGCCTCGGGCTTCTCCCGGGGCTGGGCTTTCTGGTGCTTGGTCTCGGCGGCCTCGGTGGCGGCTGAGACCACGACGATGGAGATGCGGCGGTTCTGGGGATCCTTGGGATCCTTGCCATCGAGGGGGATGGTCTCGGCATAGCCGGTCACGCGCCGGACCTGCCCGGGCCGGAGTCCCCCGGCCGCGCTTTCCATCACGCGCCGGGCGGCGTTGGCGCGGTCGGAACTCAGCTCCCAGTTCGTGTAGGCCTTGTTGGAATACTGGGAAGCATCGGTGTGGCCCCCGATCACCACGCGGTTGGGCAGCTTGCCCAGCTCCTTGGCGATCTCCTTGAGGATGGATAGGGTGTAGCTCTTCAGGGTGGCGCTGCCAGAGTCGAAGAGCACCTGGGCGGCCTTGTCCTGGATCTGGATGCGCAGGCCCTCGTCCGTGAAGTCCATGCTGATCTGATCCTGGAAGGCCTGGAGGAGCTCGTCCTGCTGGAAGGCCTTCTCGATGGCCTCCGCCGTGGCCTCCATGACCTTCTTCTCTTCCTGGGCCGCGCCGGTGCTTTCCGAGTCCACATCGGGGCCGCCACCCTCGCCGTCCGCCCCTGGCGCCATGCCCCGGCCGCCGGGCAGGATGCCCTTGCCATGGTTGGCCAGGATTTCCTTGCCGCGCTCGGTGTTGAAGAAGTTGGCATCCTGGAACATGCCAGCGATGCCAGCCTTGGTGTTCTTGTCGGCGCTATTGAGCAGCCACATCAAGAGGAAGAAGGCCATCATGGCCGTCACCAGGTCGGCGTAGGCCACCTTCCAGGCCCCGCCGTGGGCGGCCGCGTGGCCGCCCTTCTTCTTGATGAACTTGATTTTGACTTCGGGATGGGGTTGCTCAGCCATAGCCCGCTACCTCGGCTTGATCTGCCGCACCACTTCCTCGAGCTCACCAGAACCGGGCCGTTCGGTGGAGGGGATGTTCCGCCGGGCAAATTCCACGGCAGTGATGGGGGCGGCGCCGTTGCCGAAGCTGGTGAAGCCGGACCGGATGCAGTTGTAGTAAAAGCCTTCGGCCGCGTTCACGGCATCGATGTTCTTGGCCAGGGGCTGGAAGACCCCGTAGGCCAACAGGATGCCGAGGAAGGTGCCCACCAGGGCCGCGCCCACCTTGCCGCCGATGACGTTGGGGGGCTGGTCCAGGAAGCCCATGGTGATGACCACACCCATGACGCAGGCCACGATGCCGAAGGCGGGGAAGGCATCGGCCAGGTTGCCCATGGCGGCGCCCGGGGCGGCGTTTTCCGCATGGTGGACGTCCAGGTCCGCGTCCAGGACCATGTCGATCTCGTCCATCTTGGCGCTGCCATTGATGAGCAGCTTCATGGAGTCGCAGAAGAAGTCCATGGCGTGGTGGTTGTGGGTGAAGATGGGGTACTTCTTGAAGATCCCTGAATTGTGCGGGTCGTTGACGTCCTGCTCCAGGGCCAGCAGGCCGCCCTTCTTGATGTTCACGTAGACCTCGTACTGCATCATGAGGACTTCCATGTACACGGCCTTGGTGTAGGGGCTGCCCTTGAGGGGCTTGGCGATATCGCCGGCCACCCGCTTGATCACGTTCATGGGGTTGGCCGCCAGGAAGGAGCCGAGGCCCGCCCCGAAGATGATCAGCCCTTCCGCGGGCAGCGGATGCAGAAGCGCGGGAATATTCCCGCCCTCCATCAGGTAGCCCCCGATGACTGCGCCAAAGACCACCACCAGACCAATGATGAAGAACATGCTGCAGCTCCTGCCGATATCATCGGCCAGGATAGGCCAGGACTGAATTCTGGGCGAGCAACCCTTCCGGCCCACTGTCACAATGGGATGTTCGGAGGACCTATGGCCCCATCCACCCCTTTCCTTGGCCCCGTGGGCAGTTATGTGAAGCACCATTTCCGGCATTTCAATGCCGCGGCCCTGGTGGATGCCGCTGAGGGCTACCGGGTCTACCTGGAGCAGGGCGGGAAGATGATGGTCACCCTGGCCGGGGCCATGAGCACCGCCGAGCTGGGCCTCTCTTTCGCCGAGATGATCCGCCAGGACAAGGTGCACCTCATCGTCTGCACCGGCGCCAACCTGGAAGAGGACATCTTCAATCTGGTCGCCCACGATTTCTATGAGCGCGTCCCCCACTACCGCGACCTCACCCCCCAGGACGAGGCCGAACTGCTGGGCCGCCACATGAACCGCGTCACCGACACCTGCATCCCCGAGATGGAGGCCATGCGGCGCATGGAGAAGGCCATGCTGGACGTGTGGACCAAGGCGGATCAGGCCGGCGAGCGCTACTTCCCCCACGAGTTCTTCCAGCAGGTGCTGAAAGCCGGCGTGCTGAAGCCCTCGTACCAGATCGACCCCAAGCACTCCTGGATGCTGGCCGCCCTCGAAAAGAACGTGCCCATCGTGGTGCCGGGCTGGGAGGACAGCACCCTGGGCAACATGTACGCCGCCGCCGTCATCCGGGGCGACGTGAAGAACGTCCACACCGTGCGCACCGGCATCGAATACATGACCTGGCTGGCCAAGCACTACCAGGAAGTCACCAAGACCTCGACGCTGGGCATGTTCCAGATCGGCGGCGGCATCGCCGGCGACTTCCCCATCTGCGTGGTGCCCATGCTCCACCAGGATCTGGAACTGACGGAGGTGCCGCTCTGGGGCTACTTCTGCCAGATCAGCGACAGCACCACCAGCTACGGCTCCTACTCCGGCGCCGTGCCCAACGAGAAGATCACCTGGGGCAAGCTGGGCATCCACACGCCGAAATTCATCGTCGAAAGCGACGCCACCATCGTGGCGCCCCTGATCTTCGCCTACCTGCTGGGCTGGTAGCCACACTTGCGGGTCGGGCTGAGCCCGATCCGCGAGTGGGGGGCTCCGGGGGGGACATCGCGAGTGCAGCGAGCAGGCGGTCCCCACCGGATCATGTCATAAATCCCAAACCAGCAACCGCGCCCCTTTGCGCCCTGCCACGGGGAGCACGCGGTGGGGCGTTGCACCGGGCACCTCGAAGCTGTGGCTGATGAAGCGGCTGCCGGGGCGCAGCTCCCGGCGGACCTTGGCCCAGAGGGCGGGCATGGGCACGGGGGAGAGAAAGGCGTAGACCACCTCGAAATCCGCGAGATCCGTGTGCCAGAGGCTGCCCAGGCGGATGTGCGCGTTGGTCATGGGCAGGCAGCGCAGCCAGGCCACCAGCCAGGTGAGGGGCGAGGCTTCCACCCCGACGAAGACGCTGTCCGGACGGGCCCTGGCGAGGTGGGCCACGGGGCCGCCGAACCCACAACCCAGGTCCACGAAGCGCAGGCCCGCCCGGTCGGGCAGGAGCTCTACCAGTCGGGACCAGGCATCCGTGCTGGCGTGGTACAGCGGCACGCGGGTCAGCAGGCCCCCACCGAAGACCAGGGCCAGGGCCAGGAACAGGACGAGATAGACCCAGGCCGGGATGGGCGCCCCCCAGAGGGCCCGCACCAGAAAGGGCAGGGCGGCCTGCATGAAGACCCAGCGTGGGCTGAGGTCGAGCCAGCGCGACAGAAAGACTGCCAACACCGCCTGCAGGAGCACCCAGAGCAGGGGCGACAGCCGCAACCCCAGGCGGGCCAGCGCTACCAGGAATGCGAAAGCCAGGGCCTGCGTCAGGAGGGCACGAAGAACCGGAGGCAGACGGCGGAGGACGGACATCCCCTTATCCTAGACGGATGACCTTCGGCCGCTTCGCGCCTTCACCCACCGGTGTCCTCCACCTGGGGAACCTCCGCACGGCGCTGGCCTCCTGGCTGTCGGCGCGGTCCGCCGGTGGACGCTGGCTCATCCGCATGGAGGACGTGGATGGCCCCCGTTGCCGGCGGGACCTGGGGGAGGCGCAACTGAGGAACCTGGCAGCCCTGGGCCTGGAATCCGATGAACCTGTGGTGTGGCAATCCGAACGCAGTGGGCTCTATCGGGAAGCGCTGGTGCGCCTCCATGACCTGGAACGCCTCTATCCCTGCACCTGCACCCGGAAGGATCTGCA
>JBBRZL010000175.1:0-6700 GCA_038236735.1 Holophagales bacterium
GCCTGAAATAGTTGAGACAATGCGTGGTCACTGGCGGGTCACACTTCCATCGGGGCATGGCCCCTCTGGCGCCCGTGAACGCAGTGCGTTCGCGGGCTGTCACCCCTCTGGGGGCACTGCCGTGCCCCCAGACCCCTGCCACGAGGTGCCCAGAGGGAGTGTTCAAGTTGCATGTATTTCGGGTGGGCACCACTAGTGGATCGGTGCGTAGGCCAGCCCGCCGTTTGGGACAAGGAAGACTGCCTCGTCGTCCAGGAGGCCCACCAGTTGGTGACCGTCGGCGAGGGCTGTGGGCAGCCAGTCCAGGGTGCCCTTGGCGAGGTCGAAGCGAGCCAGCAGGAGGCCCTTGGATTCCGGTGCGCCGCAGGATTTCACTTGGCTTGGACTGAAGACGCCGAAGATCACGTCCTTGCCCGCCCAGGCCAGCAGGGGGCCGCGTCCCACGCGCCCCAGCACCGCGCGGGCCGGGAGAGCGTCCTGGCAGGTGAAGAAGGACTGGCCTGGTGCCTTGGGGCCCTTGGCGGGATCCAGGACCGTGAAGGTCATGCTCGCACCCTCCGCGATGTAGATGGTGCCATCCTGGCCCAGGGCCATGCGATTCAGGGGGACGAGCAGGGGCTGGGCCACGGCCTCCTTCATCTGCGCCTTGTCGCCGTATGACCAGAGTACCTCGCCGGTCTTGAGGTCGCGCTTTTCCAGGAAGGGCTTCATGGTGCGGTAGAGGATGAGGATGCCATCCCGGCCCAGCACCAGATCCTCCACGGCCGCCGTCAGGGGGAGGGTGTTCTCGGGTTTCCCGTCCTTGCCGAGGACCACCAAACGGCCCCCGCAGATCATCCAGACTCGGTTGTAAGCGTCGAGCACCCAGCGCTCCGGCAGAGCTTCGACCACGGTTGGCGACGCGGGGATTTCCGTGGGTGCAGACTTCGGTTGTGAGGACTGGGGACGCTGGTGGCTGGGGATGCCATAGAGCAGGGCACCTGCGGCATCGTAATCAGACGCGGCCTTCGCAGCGGGCGGAGTTGCGGGCTTGACCCTAGGTGCCACCTTCCGCGTCTCGGGCAGGGACACCGGGAGGGTGCCCAGCAGTCCAGTCCCCTTCATCCAGTTGCGGAGGGACTTGGCGGTGGGATCGTAGAAGATCAGCGATCCATCCACCTCCTGGAAGGCCCAACCCCTGGCCTGGTGGCTGGCATCCCAGCCCTGGGCGCGGAGCCCGGCAGATGAGAGCAGCGTGAAAAACACGAGGGCGATCAGCGATACATGACTCATTTATCACCTACTTATATTTTATTATGCGCATTAGCGACTTTGGTTGAACACCTCGTGCTGTGACGGAAAGCACGACATGGACCGCGGACCTGCGCATCCATTGAGTTCCCCCTCTGCCCTCGTTCTTACGATGATGGAGCCCACCGCAGAGAACACATGTCCCCATCCCAGCTCAAGGACGAGGTCTTCATGGACATGGCGCTGGAGTTGAGCCGGCTCGGCACCTGCTGTCGCCTCAAGGCCGGTGCCGTGCTGCTGCGCGGCGACGGTGGCATCGCCGCGGCCGGGTTCAACGGCGCCCTGCCGGGCATGGCCCACTGCACGCTGGAGACCTGCCAGCCCGGCCAACGCTGCCTGCACACCAGCATCGCCGAGCAGCAGTTCACTGCGGGGAAACCACCTCATGCCATCAGCTCCTTGCAGAGTCCCTGGCAAATCTCCCAGGTCTGGCGCGCGAGGACGCCCGCAGGTATGCCACGAATCCCGGCGGCCGCCGCGATGACGCGCTCCAGGTCCGCGACGCCAGCGCTTTCCAGCAGCAGATGGTCTGGCTCCATGGCGCGCAACGAGTCCCTGAGCTTGGGTTGGCCGTTCTGGAGAAGATCCCTGGATCCGCGAGGCTTCCGCCACGAAGGGTCAATCAGAACCGCATGGCGTTGCCGACGGTGAACTGCCAGCGGTTCTGGTAGGGCTCTTTGTTGAGGGGCACGGCCACGCTCAGCAGGATCACCCGGCCCAGGGAACTCTTGAGGTTGCCCAGACGCAGGCCAACGCCCACATCGGAGTAGGTCCGGGTCCAGCCTTCGCCATCCAAGCGGCGGACGGAGCCGAAGTCCACGAAGGCGCTGTAGCCGAGCCGCACCAGGCCCCACCAGCGCTGATCCGTGAGCAGCCGGTAGTCGAAGGAGGCGCCCCAGCGGGTATCGCCTGGATGGAGCTGGTTGGGGAAGCCGCGCAGGCCCTGGTCCCCTCCCAGGTAGTACCAGGTCTCAGGATCCGGGCGGCGGGCCGCATCATAGGACACGAAACCGGCGAGGATCTGGTACGGCGTCAGCTTGTGATAGTTTGCAAGGGTGAGGGACAGGTGGCTGTTTTCGAGGCCGGTGGCGGGTTTGCGGCCATCCCAGGAGCTGGTGAAGAGGGTGAGGTCCTCGCTGGAGGAAGACCAGCCCTTGGAAAGCTGGATACGGAAGAAGGGGGCGGCCATGGTGGAGCCCCAGACCCGGCTGTAGGTTCCCACTTCCATGTCGCCATTCCAGGCCAGGTTGTAGTCCTCGGCAGTATCCATGCCCTGGATGTCCACGAAGGATTCGAAATCATCATCCTGGGTGGCGAGGGTGAGCGCCGGTCCCCGCAGACGCCGGTCGATCAGGAGGGGCATCGGCACACTCACATCGGGCAGGTTCTGGGTGAGGAGACCGTAGCTGGTGTCCTGGCGCTTGAAGAGAAGGCCAGCCCGCCAAACCCGGCCTTCGGATGCGTGGATGGCCTTGGCCGCGAACATTCGCACTTCGTTCTGAACGAAGGGCGCCTGATAGATCTGGACCCCCTGATCGTAGAGATAAAGGCTGGAATGGCTCTGGGACAGGGCGACGCCGGTGGACCAGGGCGTATCCAGGGCATAGAAGGGCCGTTGCACCTGGAAACTGCGCACGTAACCGTCGCTGGTGTACTGATCATGGGCCTGCAGGGTCCACCGGCTGCCGAAGAGCTGAGGATCCCCGTAGGAGAGGCCCCAGGTGCTGCGCTCATGGTCTTTGGAATAATCCCAGGCCACGCTTTTGCCCATGCCCAGGAAGTTCTTCTCATCGATTCCGACGTTCATGGACTTCTGCCCGCCCACGCTGGAGAAGCCCGCACTCACCTGGGTGGTCCAGGCATCCCGGACTCGGACATGGGCCTCGACGGTCCCGTCGGGCGCGACGACCGGCTCGATGTGGGCCTCCTTCACGAAGGGCAGGGCACGCAGGAGGCGCTCGGTCTCGTAGATGCGCCGTTCCCGCACCTGGTCGCCCTCGGCGAACAGGAGCACTCTCCGGATGACATTCTCCCGCGTGGTGATGTGCAGGTGGTTGGCCGTCCGGCCGAGCCAGTTGTCCTCACTGGGCTTGGTAAGATCGAACACATCCCCAATCTCCACCACGACCTTGCCGATGGCGGCCTTGCGGGCCTCCAGGGCGTTCCAGGACTTGACTGACCGGATCGGTCTGGCCGCCGCCGCGGCTTGGAGGGGCGCCAATGCTGATGCCAGGACCGATGCCAGGACCGATGCCAGGGCCGATGCGAGGAGCATGACGGGGAGCCAAGCTCCGAGCCGGTGGGCGCTGCTCAAGGGAACTCCCATGGGATACCGGACCGCTTCGGAGTTGCCCTCTGCAGGGATGCTTCCCAGGCTTTCGGCCCAAAAAGCAGCCCCTCCGGAGGGTTGGCGTTGAGGTCCATGGCGGCAAGGATGGAGCGCCTAGAGGCGGCCCATGACCAGGAGAATGATGAGCACGAGCAGCACGAGGCCCAAACCGCCACTCGGGTAATAGCCCCAGTTCCGGCTGTGCGGCCAGGTGGGCACTGAACCGATCAGCATCAGGACGAGCAGAATGATGAGGATGGTGCCAAGCATGGAGTCATCTCCTTCAACCAGGTTTCTGATTCATTTCAGCCTTTGCGGCCATTGAACACAAGCAGCACGACGCCGCCCACGATGGCAACCACACCGATTAGGGGCGGAATCGGAATCGTCTTGGTCCGATCAGCAGTCACCTGAACGGCGCCCAGATCAATGACCTTCTCCCGGGTCTTGTAGGTGAAGCTCTGGTAGACGAAGGCGGAAATGCCCGCCGCGATCAACAGGATCGCAAGGATGACGTTGGGTCTCATGGCACCTTCCGGATTTCAGATGGCAGCTGGAACATCGAGCAGATTCAATTCACGGGCAGATTCACCGTGGCCGTTCGGCGGAGCGGCGCCGGGTCTCCCGGGGCCAATGCGACCTTGGCAGTTCCGACCGGTTACCATTTCGCGAATTGGAGTAGTACCAGCGTTCATTGGTATAGAAGTAGTGGTAGCCGCCATGGGCGTAGTAGCCGTCCCCATCCAGTTCGACGACCGCCGGCAGGATCGGGATCACTTCCAGGCCGCCACCGCGCCGGGGTGCCACTACGCACGCAGAAAGCAGAAAGGCCGAGAACATCAGGACGACCAGCTTGGTTTTCATCGTGCGCTCCTTTGTGGTTGGTGATGAGAACATCACGCCAACTACCCTGGGAGTGCATCTTCTATGCCACGGTCTAACCATAATATTCATATTATATAGGACAAAATGGCTGAAGCATCCTATTAACCAATTCGATCAAGATGAAGGTCGATAGCCTTCAATTCGAAGGAGCCACTTGGGCTTGATCGGAACCGGCCAGGCGCTCGCCTGGGTGGCCCCGCAGGCTGCCGTAGGCCAAGGCGAACTCCCGGGTGAACTCGGCACCCAGGAAGAAGACCTGAGCCGAGTAGTAGATCCAGATGAGCAGCGCGGCCACCGAACCCGCCACGCCGAAACTCGAACCGATGGCGTTCCTGGCCAGATAGACCCCGATCAGGTGGTTGCCCAGGCTGAAGAGGGCCGCCGTGGCAAGCGCACCGATGGCCACGTCGCGCCAGGAGAGTTTGACCTCGGGGAGCATCTTGTAGATGAGCCCGAAGAGGCAGGCCACCACCCCAAAGACGAACAACCGCGACAAGCTTGAGACGAGGGCAGGGGCCGGGTTCCACTGGCCCACCCAGAACCGCCCCGCCAGGGCCAGCGTGGCGCGGATCACCAGGGTAGCCAGCAGCAGCAAGCCAAGCAGCACGACCAGGCACAGGGAGAGGATGCGGCCCTGCAGCAGGGCCTTGAGACCCGTCGGAACCGGTGCCTGCACATTCCAGATGTCGTCCAGGCTGTCCTTCAATTCGACGAAGAGGCTGGTGGCGCCCACCACCAGCAGGATGGACGCGAGCCCGGTGGCCGCGCGCCCGGCCCCGGGCAGGTGGGCGTCGGCCACCAGGGATTGGATGGCCAGGGCACCGACGGGCCCCACGAGATCCTTCAACTGGGCGTAGAGTTGGCCTTCCACCGCCTGAGGGCCCAGGACAGCACCGGCGATGCCCATGACCAGCACCAGGATGGGCGCCATGGAGAAGAGCGCATAGAAGGCCAGCGCGGCGCCCTTGCTGGGCGCGCGGTGCTGGACCCAGGCCCGCATGGCCGCGAGCGCCAGCTTGCCCAGATTGCGTGCCCCGGCCCAGAAGCTGGGGATGAGCGCCTTCAGGACGGTGCCAACCTTGGCGATTCGACCTGTCGGGTGCCATGTTTCCATGCCGGACTCCCCTTGGAAGCATGGGCCCCCTCTCGCCAATCTAACCCGTTTCATGCCGAATTGGACCGGCTGCATCGGAAGGCGAAAACCCCGCGGTACCCTTCGTTCGAATTGAGGGGAGGGTGCTTCCATTTTGATGGAGCTTGCCGTCAAGGTCTCTGCGCAGGTTCTGTTATGCATGAATTAAGTTAATTAATATCAACTATTTAATATAACTAATTTAATCGGAACGGATGCTGCATTGATCCCGTGGAATACGTTCGGACCGCGGTTCGGGTCCGGGGGAATTGATAGGTCATGGCCCGGAAGGAATGCTCATTGGAACAAGCCAAGCGGCCCACCATCCTGGCAGTGGATGACACCCCCGAGCACCTTGAGCTGCTGGCCAGGATTCTGGAAGGTGATGGCTATGAACCGGTGCTTGCCGCCAGTGGACTCGAGGCCCTGGCGAGGATCGCGCAGGAGAAGCCTGACCTGATCCTGCTGGATGTCCTCATGCCCGGCGTGGGTGGGATGGAGGTCTGCCGCAGGTTGAAAGCGGACCCAGCCACCCGGGAGGTGCCCGTCATCTTCCTCACCTGCAAGTCGGCTGCCCACGACATCCTGGCGGGGTTCGCGGCCGGTGCCGTGGATTACGTGGCCAAGCCCTTCCGGTTCCCCGAGTTGTTGGCGCGGGTGCGGGTCCACGTGGACCTGCGCCGCGCCAAGCAGGAGATCCGGACCCTGCGCGGCATCCTGCCCACCTGTGCCCACTGCAAGCGGATCCGGGACGAGCAGGGGGCCTGGCACACCCTCGAATCCTTCGTCACCGAGCACACCGAGGCGCGGTTCTCCCATGGCATCTGTCCGGACTGCATTCCCGTGTATTTCCCGGATTTCGGAGAAGGAGCGATCGCACCATGAATCCCGTTGTGCCGCCTTCCGCGCCTGCCCAGTCCAAGCAGGTCCTTCGAGGTCCCGGCCGCCTTGGGATCTGGGTTGTCGATGCCCTTCGCGAGCGCGTCGAGCAGGGCCCTGCGTGCGGGATGCGTGCGCCGCATCAGGCGCTTGAACGGGATCTCGCCTCGTTGATGTTGCTCCCA
>JBBRZL010000176.1:0-6614 GCA_038236735.1 Holophagales bacterium
CCAAGGACGATTCCCTGAGCTGCGACGTCTACGAGATCATCCAGCATCTGAAGAAGAAGGGCATCCGGACGCCGATCAACCTTCGGTTTCCGCAGGTGCTCGCCGACCGCGTCATCGAGGTGAACGAATCCTTCCGCCGCGCCATCATCGAGTTCGGCTATGAGGGCGGCTACCAGGGCGTCTACCCGGTCAAGACCAACCAGACCAAGGAAGTGGTCGAAGAGATCGTCCGCGCCGGCAACAAGTACCACTACGGCCTGGAGGCCGGCTCCAAGCCGGAGCTGATGATCGCCCTCAGCATCGACCTGCATCCCGAGGCGCTGGTCCTGTGCAATGGCTACAAGGACGAGTCCTTCATCCGCATGGCCCTGCTGGCCCGCAAGGCCGGCCGCAAAGTGGTCATCACCGTCGAGAAGATGACCGAGCTGCCGTTGATCCTCAAGGTGGCGAAGGAATTGAAGGTGGAGCCGCTCATCGGGCTGCGCGCCAAGCTCAACGCCCAGGGCTCCGGCAAGTGGGAGACCAGCGCCGGCGACCACGCCAAGTTCGGCCTCACCACCCGCGAAATCCTCGACGCCGTCGAAGTCCTCGAGAAGCGCGACCTGCTGGACAGCGTCATCGAGCTGCACTTCCACATCGGCAGCCAGATCACGGACATCCGCAAGATCAAGTCGGCCATGAAGGAGGCCACCCGCATCTACGCCAAGCTCCGCAAGCTGGGGGTGCCCATCCGCTACCTCAACGTGGGCGGCGGCCTCGGCGTGGACTACGACGGCAGCAAGACCACCTTCAGCAGCTCCATGAACTACACCATCTCCGAATATGCCGCCGACGTGGTCTACACCACCAAGGACATCTGCGCCCAGGAGCAGGTGCCCATGCCCGACCTGCTCAGCGAATCAGGCCGCGCCATCGTGGCCTACCACGAGGTCGTGGTGGTGGACATCATCGGCCTCATCGACACCACCCACACCAAGTACACCGTGACGCTCACGGGCAACGAGCCCCAGATCCTCAAGGAGCTGGCCTACACCCGGGACAACATCTCCATCAAGAACTTCTCCGAGATGTACCACGACGCCATCACCCAGAAGGACGAGATGCTGACCCTCTTCAACCTGGGCTACCTGGGCCTAGAGGATCGCAGCAAGGGCGAGACGCTGTTCTGGGAGGTGTGCCGCAAGCTTTCGCGCATCCTGTCCAGCAAGACCCTGAAGTACATCCCTGAGGAGTTCCAGGATCTCAACAAGAGTCTGGCGGACAAGCTCATCGCCAACTTCAGCATCTTCCAGTCCATGCCCGACCACTGGGCCATCGAGCAGCTCTTCCCGGTGATGCCCATCCACCGGCTCAAGGAGAAGCCGGGCCTGTCCGCCACCCTCTGCGACATCACCTGCGACAGCGACGGCAAGATGGAGAAGTTCATCGACCTGAAAGACGTCCGCGACGAGATCCCCTTCCACGAGCCCCGCAGCGGCGAGGCCTACTACGTGGCCTTCTTCCTCACGGGCGCCTACCAGGACATCCTGGGCATGCGCCACAACCTCTTCGGCGCGCCCAACGAAGCGCACATCATGGTGCACGAGGACGACACCTTCAAGGTGCAGCACATCGTCAAGGGCGACACCGTGGACCACGTGCTCCGCAGCGTCCACTACGATCCCGACGTGCTCATCCAGGGGCCCCAGACCAAGCGCCGGCCCACCGCCAAGGGCGATGCGGCCGAAGCCCTCCGGGCCCTCCTCACGGAAGAGCGGCAGCTGCACACCTACCTGGAAATCTGAACGCTCTAAGCTACCAGCGCACCGCAGGCTTCTGCTTCCACAGCCAGATGATGTAGTCCACGTTCATCGGCGCCGCGCCCAGGGCCCGGATCCGCGCCATGCACTGGCCGCGGTGGTGCTGGGTATGCATGCAGGCCTGGAGCAGCGCGTCTGACACCGAGATGAGGCAGGGCGGCTCCGGGAACCAGGGCACGCGGACGATGCGGGCCAGGGCCGCCCCGTCCAGCCCACGACCCAGGGCCAGGAATACCTGGTGGTTCGCCTCGCACCGCGCCTTCAACTCCAGAAACCCGGGCAGGACCGGCGCGGGAGCCACCACCACCTCACCCTTGAGCACCTGGAGGAAGGCCTCCTGGGTGGACACGAAGTGCTGGGTCCGGGTGCGCAGGTCCTCGTCGTCGAGGGCGCCCGAGGCCTCCCAGGCCCGGAAGTACCGCGCGTCCGCCCAGGCCTGGTGGTTGAGGAGATCCTGCATCGGGCCGAGCATGGTCCCTCCGGAGATGGGGAGGATTCTAGCGGATGGCAACCGTCACCGCAGGCCAATTGTTGTAGTCTGGCGGCCATGCTGGACTTGCTGTTCATCCCGGCCGCGGTATTGCTGGCCTACGCCCTCCGCGCCGTGCGCGTGGGGGACTACCGCCTCCACGGTTACCTCATGGTGGCCACGGTGACCGTGGTCATCCTGAGGGTGCTGCTGCATCCCCGAAACCTGACGCCGCACCACTTCGCCCTTTGGTCGGCCCTCCTGCTCCTGGCAGGCACCACCCTGCTCCTGGGCCGCGCCGCCCTGGCCTGGCGGGAGGGTCGCAGTGGCCGTTCCGCCCTCCCGAGAATCCACCGGGCCGCCGGGGCCCTCACCCTCGCGCTGGCCGCCGCCACCCTGCTGGTGTGGTTCCTGCGGAACCGCAGCTGATCACCAGGGATCCTGAACGGTCTTCCCGGCCTGGGCGTGCTGCAGGGCCTTGAGGCCGATGTCGTGGCGGACCTGCATGCCGGGCCAGTGCACCTGCGACAGGGCAGTCTCGATAGCCGCGCGGGCGGCGGCGAGGTCCGGCGCCGAGGTGGCCAGGTTCAACACGCGGCCGCCATTGGTCAGCCACTGGCCATCCTGCTTCCGGGTGCCCGCATGGATCACGGTGACGGCGGGTGAGCTGAAGGCGATGGGCACGCCTTTCTTCGCACCTTCGGGATAGTCCTCCGCGGCCAGCACCACGGCGATGGCGGTGTGGGGCTTCAGCCTCAAATCCCGGGACACCAGGCGGCCCTCGGCCACTTCCAGCAGCAGGGCGGCCAGGTCCTCGTCCAGCAGCTGCATGAGCACCTGGGTCTCGGGATCGCCGAAGCGCACGTTGTATTCCAGCAGCTCGGGGCCCGCCGCCGTCCACATGACGCCGAGGAACAGCACACCCCGGGCCGTCAGCCCGTCCTTCTGCAAGCCCCGCACGGTGGGTTCCACCAGGGTGGTGCGCAGGAGCTCGATGTCCTGCGGGCGCAGGAAGGGGATGGGCCCGAAGGCACCCATGCCGCCGGTGTTGGGACCCCGGTCACCGTCGAAGATGCGCTTGTGGTCCTGGCAGGCGGGCAGCAGGGCGTAGGCCGCGTGGTCCGCGTCCACGTCCACCAGCACGTGCAGGGAGAGTTCCATGCCCAGCAGCGGCGCCTCGAAAACCACCGTTCGGCTGGCCTGGCCGAACTGGCCGGCCAGGAAGGCCCGGAGGGTCGCCAGCGCCTCGGCTTCGCTTTGCGCCAGCACCACACCCTTGCCCGCGGCCAGGCCGTCGGCCTTGAGCACGATGGGGTAGCCGTGGGTCCAGGCGCGGATCAGCGCTTCGCCTTCGGCCAGCTCCGTCACGGTATGACTGGCGGCGGTGGGGAGCTGATGCCGCTGCATGAAGGCCTTGGCGAAGGCCTTGCTGCCCTCCAGCCGCGCCGTGGCGGCAGCGTGCCCGAAGACGGGAATGCCCAGGGCCCGCACGGCGTCCGCCACGCCCACCACCAGGGGCACTTCGGGCCCCACCACCACCAGGTCCGGCCGGTTGGCGGCGCACCAGGCCGCCACCGCCGCCGGGTCCTCCAGGTCCAGTTGCACGCAGAGGCCCAACTCGGCCAGGGCATCGCTGCCCGGGGCCGACACCAACATCAACACCGCGGAGGATGAGGCCTTCAGCTTCATGGCCAGTGCGTGTTCCCGGCCACCTGAGCCAAGGAGCAGGATCTTCATGGAACCTCCCGGAACGTTCAGTATCACCGAGCCTTCGACGCCCCGGACCAGAAAGCACGGCTGGGTTTGACCCCCTGGAAGTCGGTCTCTACCCCGGCCGCGAACCTCCTGCCCCGGATCCCTGGTTCGTTGCTGCAGGCCTCCGATGCTGGTGGATGTCATCACCCGCTCGGCGGTTCGCCGCTCGGGGCGGCTTCTCAACCCACGGCCGGACTGGATCCGGCCCAAGCTTCGGAGGCACCATGAACCGCCATTCCGCAATCTTCGCCGGGGCCGCCCTCGCCCTCGCCGGCTTCACCCTCTGCGCCGAGGACTTTCAGCCCTTGATGAAGGTCGCCCAGGCCACCTGGCCTGAGAAGAAGCACATCGGCGTGATCTGCGACTACAGGATGAGCAAGGACCAGATACTAGTCCTCGCCAGAGCCGCGGGAGAAGGCTCATCCATCACCGTCGCCGACACGCGGGTGGCCGAACAGGCGAACGCCGCGGCTGGCATTCTGGCAGGCCGTAGAACCGATTTCGTGGTCGTCCTGCCCCAGGATCACATGTTCGGTGGCGGTTCCTTCGCGACCACCATGGCCTTACGCCGCCTGGCCAGCCGGGGCATTCCCGCCATCGGGACCACGCCAGGGACCTTGAAGCAAGGGGCCTCGTTTGCCATGGGCGATGGCACCCAGGGTCAGCTCCTGGTGACCGAACGGCCCATCGGAACCGTGTCTGTGGTCCTGCCTCATCGCGACTTGGCTTATCAGAAGACCAGCCTGGTCTCGCAGAAGGCAGGCATGGCCACCATCGCAGTCCATTCCGCCCGCTGAACGGGCGAGCCCCTGACAGGCTCCGAGAAGAAAGCCCGACATTGCCGGGCTTTCTTCAGAGCCAATCCCCGAACTGCTCGCGGAAGGTGCGGCTCAGGGTCAGCCGGGTGCCATCGCGCATGATCACCAGGTGATCGCCCCCGGTCCAGGGCTGGATCTCCTTGATGCAGTCCAGGTTCACGATGGCCGAGCGGTGGATGCGCCGGAACTGGGCCGGATCCAGCCGGGCCAGGAGTCCCGTCATGGTCTGGCGAAGCAGGTGGGAAGTGCCCTCGATGTGGAGCCGCACGTAGTTGTCTTCCGCTTCCACCCACTGGAGGACGGCCGTCCGCACCAGGATGTGCCGCTCCCCCTGGCGCACCAGGAGGCGATCCACCCAGGGTTTCTCCTTCCTGAAGCCCGCCAGCACGGCCTCCAGATTCGGACCCTGCTCGGCCGATTTCTGGTTGCACCAGCGACGCGCCCGGTCCAGGGCCTGGTGGAAGCGCTCTGGCGAGAAGGGCTTGAGCAGGTAGTCCAGGGCCTGGACCTCGAAGGCCTTGAGCGCGTGCTGATCGTAGGCCGTGATGAACAGGGTGGGCGGCATCTGGTTCGGGCCCACCGCTTCCACCACCCCGAAGCCGTCCAGCTCAGGCATCTGGATATCCAGGAACACCAGGTCTGGCTTCAGGTCCTCGATGGCCTGCACTGCCTCCAGGCCATTCGCGCACTCCCCGGCCACTTCGATATCGGTGGCCCGCCGCAGCAGATGCCGGATGCGCTGGCGCGCCAGGGACTCGTCGTCCACCACCAGGGCCCGGAGATTCATGCCTTCCCCCCGCCCTGGAGGTCCAGGGGCAGCCGCAGCGTGACAAGGGTGCCCCGCCCCGGGGCACCGAGGATGTCCATCCGGTGCCGGCCTTTGTAGATCAGACCCAGGCGGGCCCGCACGTTGGCCAGACCCACGCCCTCCCGGCCCGGGACGAAGCCCTCGCCGTCGTCCTGCACTGCCAGGATCAGGAATTCCGAGTCACGGGAAGCGCGCAGGCGCAGCACCCCACCCTGGGGCCGATCCGCCAGCCCATGCTGGAGGGCGTTCTCCACCAGGGGCTGCAGGATGAAGTTGGGCACCCGGAGTTCCATCAGCTCTGGGGGAATCTCCGTTTCCACCCGCAGCCGGTCCCCGAAGCGGACCTGCTCGATGGCCAGGTAATCCTCGATGAAGGCCAGTTCCCTGTGGAGGGTGACCAGCTGCTCGCTGGGCGCGTCCAGAGTTGTGCGCAGGAAGTTCCCCAGGCGACTGATCATCTCGTCCGCACCGTCGGGATTCGAGTGCACGAGGGCGGAGATGGAGTTCAGGGTGTTGAACAGGAAGTGGGGCTGGAGCTGCATGCGCAGGGCCAGGTTCTGGGCCTCGGCGAACCGGGTCTGGAGGTGGGCGGCCTCCACCTCCCGGGCCTTGTACTTCCGGTAGATGCGGAGCCCGTGAAAGGCCGCGACGACCGCCCACATGAACAGGAGGTTCGTGTGGAAGTAGGACCGGTAGAAGCGGGGCAGGCCCTTGACCAGCATGGCCATGGTCAGGGGCTGCTTCCAGTCAGCGGACTGGACCAGCAGGGAGATGAGGTAGGCCAGGAAGAGCCCCAGGGCCGCCACGGCGATGCTGGCCAGCAGGTGCAGGCTCCAGACTCGCCACTGGGACCAGGTGAAGGCCTCGATGGGCCACCGGTTGGCAAGCCACAACAGGAACAGGCCCAGGAAGCCCCAGATCCAGTTCTGCACCAGGTTCATGGCCAGCAGGCGGAGGATCGAGGC
>JBBRZL010000177.1:0-6589 GCA_038236735.1 Holophagales bacterium
CCCTCGCCGAAGCCCTCGAAGCGGATGCGGGTCACGAGCGGACGCCGCAGGGCGGCGTTCCGAGTGGGGCCCCGCACCGCTGAGATGCCACCGCGAAGCGGCCGGCAGGGGCAGGGGCCCCGGCCGTGGGAATAGGGGCGGCGTTAGAGCACGCCTCTCTTCTTCTGATCCAATTCTATGGAGTCGTACAAGGCCTGGAAGTTCCCCTCGCCGAAGCCCATATTCCCCCGCCGCTGAATGATCTCGAAGAAGAGCGGCCCGATCTGATCCTCGGTGAAGATCTGCAGGAGGTAGCCGCTGGGGTCGCCGTCGATCTGGACGCCCAGTTCCTTTAGGGTGGCGAGGTCCTCGCGCACGGTATAGCCATCCCGCGCCACGCGCTGGGGCAGCAGCTCGAAGTAGGTGTCGGGCACCCGGAGGAACTTGAAACCCTGGGCTTGGAGGGTGCGCAGGGTATGGAAGATGTCGTTGGTGGAGACGGCGATGTGCTGCACGCCCTGGCCTCGGTGGCGGTTCACGTATTCCTGGACCTGGCTCTTCTCGTCCGTGGGCTGGTTGATGGGGATGATCACCTGGTTGTTGGGGCTCTGCACCACCTTGGAATCCAGCCCGGTACCCAGAGCCCCACGGATGTGGAACTCCCGGGTGACGCCGAAGCCGTAGACCCGTTCATAGAAGTCCACCAGGGGGTCCAACTCGGCCGGGCCCACGTTGTTGGTGAGGTGGTCCACGCGCACCAGGCCAGGCTCGCAGAGGGCCGGGGCCGGGTCGCCGGTGAGTCCCGGCCAGAAGGCGGTCGGCTCGCCCCTGCGTTCCACCAGGAAGTTCCAGACGTCGCCCACGCCCTGGATGGCCGCGAAGCGGACCGTGCCCTGGCCGAAGGTGTGCGTCTCGGGCTCGAGCATCACCCGGGCCCCCTGGCCACGGGCCTGGGCGAGGGCCACATCCAGGTCCTCCACTGCGAAGTTGAGGGCGCAAACGCCTTCGCCATGAGCCTGGAGGTAGCTGCCTGCGGGATGGCTGCCATCCGCCTCGAAGATGAGGATGTCCATGCGCGCCTGGCGCATGTGGACCATTCGGCCCCAGGGCTGTCGGCCGCTGGCGATGCGGGCGAAGCCCAGGCGCCGATAGAGGAGTTCCAGACGCTCGACCGAGCCGGTCAGTTGGAAGTGGTCGATGCCGGTGAGGCCCATGGGATTGCCGGGGGGCTTCCGGTTCGTGGGGGACGTGAGGGCGAAGGTGGGGTTGATGGACATGTGGGCATCCCGGGAGAGTGGCAACAGTGTGGGAAACCGGGTTGGTGATCAGGATCACAACATAAGATTACTTCATTGTATTCAGCATTTGAGCACCATTGAGTCAAATATGAAACCCAATGATACGGGCCCGCTGCGCGGGCCCGTTAGCCATCTGCGCAAAGCGCAGATCAGGATCAACTGAGGGACGTGGCGATCACCTTCTCCTTGCTGAAGAACTCGAGGAGGTCTCCTTCCTTCAATTCGTCGTAGCCCTCGAGGGAGATGCCGCAATCGAGACCGTTCTTGACCTCGGTGACATCCTCCTTGAAGCGCTTGAGGTTCTTGATGCCGCCCTCGAAGAGGACTGCCTCGCCCCGCTTCACGCGCACTTTGTAGGCCTTCTGGACCTTGCCTTCGGTGACGAAGGAGCCGGCGATGACCGTGCGGCCGATCTTGAAGAGCTGGCGCACCTCGGCCTCTCCGTGGACGGTTTCCTTCTCGGTGGCATCGAGCATGCCGACCATGGCCTGTTCGATCTCCTCGGTGATCTTGTAGATGATGTCGTGGAAGCGCAGATCCACGCCCTCTTCGCGAGCGAGTTCCTCGGTCTTCTTCTCGGCCTTGGTGTGGAAGCCGATGATGGTGGCCTTGGAGGCCTCGGCCAGCAGCACGTCGTTCTCGGTGACGGTGCCGGCGGCGCTGTGGATGATGCGCACCCGCACCTTGTCGGTGCTGAGGCGTTCCAGCTGGCCCACCAGGGATTCCACGGAACCCTGGGTATCGGCCTTGATGATGAGGGCGAGTTCCTTGACCTGGCCGTCCTTGATGGTGCTGAACAGCGTTTCGAGGGTGGCCCGCTGTTTCTGGTGGGCCGCCTGCTTGGCCTTTTCCTGGCGGAAGGTCGCGATGGTGCGGGCCTTGGCCTCGTCTTCCACCACCTGGAAGTTGTCGCCGGCGCTGGGCACTTCCTCGAAACCGAGGATCTGCACGGCGCTGGAGGGTCCCACTTCCGTGACCTTGCGGCCCAGGTCGTCGAACATGGCGCGCACGCGGCCCATGGTGGCGCCGGCCACGAAGATGTCACCGGCCTTCAGGGAGCCGCGCTGCACGAGCACCGTGGCCACGGGGCCACGGCCACGATCGAGGCGGCCCTCGATGATGGAACCGGCGGCGGGGCAGTCATAGACGGCCTTCAGTTCCTTCATGTCCGCCACGAGGAGGATGGTCTCCAGCAGATCGTCGAGGCCCTGCTGGGTCTTGGCGCTGACGAGGACCGCCGGCACGTCACCGCCGTAGGCCTCGGTCTGAACGCTGTGCTGGAGCAGGCCCTGCTGGACCTTGTCGGGGTTGGCGCCGGGTTTGTCGATCTTGTTGATGGCGACCACCAGGGGCACGTCCGCGGCCTTGGCGTGGTTGATGGATTCCACGGTCTGGGGCATGACGCCGTCGTCGGCGGCCACCACCAGGATCGCGATGTCCGTGACCTTGGCGCCCCGGGCGCGCATCTTGGTGAAGGCTTCGTGGCCGGGCGTATCGAGGAAGACCACCTGCCGCATGAGTCCGGTGTTGGGATCCTTCACGTCCACGTGGTAGGCCCCCACGTGCTGGGTGATGCCACCGGCTTCGCCGGCTGCCACCTTGGTCTTGCGGATGGCGTCGAGCAGCGAGGTCTTGCCGTGATCGACGTGGCCCATGATGGTGACGACGGGAGGACGAGGCAGCTTCTCGCCCACCACCTCGCCGGATTCATCGGCCATGATCTGGACGTCTTCCTCGAAGGTGACGATGTCCGCCAGGAAGCCGAACTCGCGGGCGATCTCCTTGGCCATCTCGGTGTCGAGGGGCTGGTTGATGGTGGCGAAGATGCCGCGGTGGAGCAGCTTGGCGACCACATCCTTGGCGGGACGGTTGCACTTCTCGGCCAGTTCCTTGACCGTCACGCCCTCGGACAGCATGACGATGCCGATTTCCTCATCGATGTATTCGCTGGCCACCTGCTGGGCGCGCGAACGGGGCTGACGGAGCTTGAGGTCGAGTTCCTCCTCCTTGCTCCGGACGTAGCCACCCTTCTTTTTCTTGCCGCCCACATGGGCACCACGGCCGGGGCCCTTCTGACTGTTGGGGTCGATGGGGCCGGTGGCGGGAATGGAAGGCCCACGACCGGGGCCACCTGGGCGGGACCCCATGGGGCGACTGCCGGGGCCGCCGGGGCGACCGCCGGGGCCGCTGGGGCGCGAGCCAGGACCCATGGGACGGGAGCCGGGGCCACTGGGACGGGACCCAGGGCCGCCAGGGCCCGGGCGCGAGACGCCGCCGGCAGGGCGGGCCTGGGGCAGCTGGATGTAGCGGGCGGGCTCATTGGTGCGGGGGGGCGGAGCCGGGGCGTCCGAGGTCTTGATCCGGGTGTAGCCCTGCTCGGTCCTCATCTCGGTGATGGCGGGTGGAATGTAGGGGCGGCGTCCCGGCATCGTGGCGGGGACTTCGTGGCGAACCTCGCCACGGCCTGTGTTGCTGGCCATCTGCAGCACGGCCTTTTCCTTCTGGGGCATGCCAGAGCGCTGCACGCTGCCGGTAGTCGGGGCTTGGCCAGGTCGCTGCACGATGGGGCGGGCGCCGGCCTCGGGCCGGGGGCCGGAAGCGGAGCCCGCACCCTGGGTCGTGGGCTCCGTACGCTGGGCCGCCGGACCCGTGGGCCGGGCTGGTGGCAGCTGGATGTACCGGGCGGGCTTGTCCTCGCGGGCCACGGGAGCGGCTGGAGTGGCGGAGACCTTGAGGCGCGAAAAGGCCTCCTGCTGGACTTCTGGAGCCGCGGGGACCACCGGGGTGGGGCTCGCGGCGGACTCGCCCGGAGTGGCCTCGGTCTTGGCGGCGACGGGGGCCCCGGCTGTCACCGCGACGGCTGGTGCCTGCTCTGGTGAGGGTTCAGGCTTGGGCTCAGCCTTCTTGACGAGTACGGCGGGAGCCGGCCTGGGCGGCTCAGGCAGCGGTTCTGGCTCCGGCTTGGCGACCGGGGGCGCCTTGACCACCTTCACGGTGGCAGAGGCCTTGTGCAGCGCCAGCGGCGGCGCGTCGGACGCCCCCTTGTGCTTGCCCTGGAAGGAGCGGCGCAACTGCTCCGCCTGGTCATCGGTGAGGTTGGAGCTATGGCTCTTTCCTGGGAGGTTCAAACGCTTCTCGCAGGCCTCGATGACCTCCTGATTGGCGACTCCGAGTTCTTTGGCGAGTTGGTTGATACGCAGCATGTAAGCGGACTACCTCGGCCTGGGGTGGGAAACGGGAAGGGCTGCAGGACTACAGCCTACTCCCCGAAGTGAGCCTGCACGGCATCGATGAGACGGAAGGCAAGATCCTGCTCCATGCCATCCACCTGCATGAGCTGCTCGGCAGTGACAGTGTAGAGGGATTTGGCGTCGGGGTAGCCGGCGGCGGCCAGACGGTCCGCCAGGGCGGCATCCAGACCCTCGACCTGGAGCACGTCGAGGAGGGAGGAGGCGGGTACGGCAGCTTCTTCATCCGGGGTGGCCACGGCCTCCGGCAGCGGCAGGGCCATGCCCATGGCGACCTCGGCCTCGCGGCGCTTGTCACCCTCGCTGCGGACGTCGATGTTCCAGCCCGTGAGCTTGGCAGCGAGGCGGACGTTCTGGCCCCGCTTGCCGATGGCGACGCTGAGCTGCTCGTCATCCACCACGACCTCGACCCGGCGGCTCTCGGGGTCGCCCAGGTTCACCCGAATGGCCTTGGCGGGGTTCAACGCATTGGCGATGAAGGTGGCCGGGTCGTCGGAGTAGCGGACGATGTCGATCTTCTCGTTTTTCAGTTCGCGGATGATGGCCTGCACGCGGCTGCCCTTGAGGCCCACGCAGGCACCCACGGGATCCACGTCAGGATCCAGGCTGTGGACGGCCACCTTGGCCCGGTCGCCGGCCTCGCGCACACAGTTGCGGATGACCACGGTGCCGTCGTGGATCTCAGGCACTTCGTTCTCAAAGAGCTTGATGAGCAGCCGGGGATCAGTGCGGCTGACCTGGACCTGGGGGTCCTTGGCGCTGCGGTCCACGCTGACGATCACGACCTTGATGCGCTGGCCTTTGTCGAAGCGGTCGCCTCGCAAAGCTTCACTGCGGCGCAGCATGGCTTCAACCCGGTCGATCTCCAGGATGATGGCGCTCTTCTCGAAGCGCTTGACCTCGGCCACCAGCACTTCGCCGATGCGGTCGGCGAACTCGGTGAAGATGCGTTCGCGCTCGGCCTCCCTAACTTTCTGGACCAGCACCTGCTTGGCGGCCTGGGCGGCGATGCGGCCGAGCTGGCTGGTATCCTGGGGCAGCCAGAGGGTGTCCCCCTCGGCGGCGTCCGGGTTCAGCAGCTGGGCTTCCGTCAGGCTGATCTCCAGATCCTCTTCTTCGACCTCGCCCACCACCTGTTTCAGGGCGTAGACATGGAACTCGCCGGTCTCCCGGTCCATCTGGGCCTGGAAGTTGCCGTAGAAATCCTGGGCATTGAAGTACTTGTCCGCGGCTTTGGCGAGGGCTTCCTCCACCGCCGCGAAGACGTCTTCCTCGTTGATGCCTTTTTCCACCGCGATCATCTTCACGCTGTCAAAAAAGGTCGTTGCCACCGTTGCCATCTCAGGCCTCCTCTTCCACGACGACGCTTGTCTCTACGCCCTCGGCATCAGGTAATTCCGTGAATCGTCCGGTCAGGTGCTTGGGCCGGGGTGTCTTTTCTTCTTCGCCCTCCGGGCTCAGACCTCCCTGCCATTCGTCGCCGATGGGGGAATCGTCCGTAACTCGTTTGAGGTGTTTCGGGGGTGGGGCGCCGTTCTCGTCAAAGGGGGCCAGCCGGGATTTCTGGATGGCCTCCAGGGGGATGGTCTTGAGCACGCCGTCCTCTTCGAGGGTGACGCTGCCTTCGGCCACGGGACCGATCCAGCCCTTGAAGCGCTTCTGGCCGTTGATGGGCGCGGCCGTCTGCAGGCGGCAGAGCCGGCCCGCGAAGCGGCGGAAGTGGTCGGCCTTGACCAGGGGGCGCTCCATGCCGGGGCTGCTGACTTCCAGCCCGAGCTTTTCGCGCAGGTCGGGGAATTCCACGTCCATCCAGAGCAGGAGGCCTTCGGCGGCCGCGGCGCAGTCTTCCACGTTGACCTTGCGCTGGCTGGTCTCGGCATCCAGGTGGTCGATGTAGAGGCGCAGCATCTCGTCCCGGCCTTCGCGGACGGTCTCCAGATGCACCAGCTCGTAGCCCAGCAGGGCCAGCTGACGCTCGAGGGACGGCTGCACTTTCTTCAGATCCACTGAGTCTCCGGGGGACAACAAAAAAGGTGGGCCGAACCCACCCAGTCTTGGCACCCG
>JBBRZL010000178.1:0-6433 GCA_038236735.1 Holophagales bacterium
GGGCTGGGTGCCGCCTGCACCTCCATCAGGCCCAGCTTGCGCTTGAGCTGCTGCAGCAGGAGCTCGGGGAAGAGCAGGTGGATGGTGGTGCTCAGGCCGTCCTGGGTGGTGGGCAGGGCCAGATCCTGGAAGACGCCCTGGCCCATCTGCTCCGCGAAGGCAATCGCCTCGGGCGCCACCGCGAGGATCTCGACGTTGGCGATGGCGAAGGTTTCGCCGGCCAGATCCGAGAGGGTCTGGTTGGCGCTGCCCATGACCTGATTGAAGGTCTCCGCCAGGGCGTCCTTGGAGTCCCCCACCAGGTCCTCGGCAGGCGTGCCTTCGCCGCCCAGCATGAGGTCCACCAGCATGGTGCCCTCCTTGAGGGGGAGGACGAAGAAGAGCGAGCCCGTCAGGCCCTTCTGGTAGTTGGCCTTGACGAGGATCGCCGTGGCTTCGTGCAGGGCGGCGATGGCTGTGGGATCCAGCACCTCGCCCGGATTGGATTTCAGCTGGAACTCGCGGCCCGTGAGCATGGAGAACACGGAGGCCATGCTTTCGGCGAAGGTGCCGCCGGCTTTCTGGAAGAATTCAGTATCACGGGCATCCATGATTCAACTTTCCGACCGGCTACCGGTCACTTGGAATACGCGTTTGCCATTGGGATTCAGGGCCACCAGGCCGGCGAAGCGGGGGATGCCATCCACGCAGAGATCCAGTTCGGCATCGAAGCGCTTGGTCAGCAGGATCAGGTCCCCGTTTTTCAACTGCAGCACTTCCTCCATGCGGAGACTGGTCCCGTGGATTTCGGCGGCGGCCTCCATGGGACAGCGCTTGAGGGAGGACATGAGGAGGCGGGCCTCCTCGTAGGTGGAGGACTTCTTGTAGCCCGTGAACATCTCCTGGTCGAACTTGGTGGCGATGGGTTCGAGGATGATGCTCGGGATGGCCAGGTTGATCATGCCGCTCACGGGCCCCATCTTCACTTCGAAGACCACCAGCAGAACCACCTCGTTGGGGGCCACGATCTGGATGAGCTGGGGGCTCGTCTCCCGGGCCTGGACACGGAAATCCAGGTCGACAATGCCCCGCCAGGCTTCGCGCAGATCCTCGAGCACCAGCTTGAGCACGCCGTCGAAGATGCTCTGTTCGATGTCGGTCATGGTGCGGAGCAGCTTCAGTGGTTCGCCGGGGCCGCCCAGCATCTTGTCGATGATGGGGAACACCAGAGTGGGGTTCACCTCCAGGGCCAGCGCGCCTTCCAGCGGCTTGATGGAGATGGCATTGAAGCAGGTGGGATCGGGCACTGAGAGGAGGAATTCCTGGTAGCTGAGCTGTTCGACGCTCACCAGGTTCACTTCGGTGATGGTCCGGAGGTAGGCACTGAGGGAACTGGAGAAATTCCGGGCGAAGCGGTCGTGCATGAAGTGCAGCGACCGCATCTGCTCGCGGCTCACCCGGTCGGGCCGCCGGAAGTTGTAGAGGGTGACCTTGCGTTGGAGCTGGGCTTTTTTTGCCTGAAGCGTGGCCCCACCCCGGTCCCCCCCGCCTGTGCCCGCGCCCTTTCCGGCCGGCTTGGTGTGGGACTTAAGTAGTGCGTCTACTTCCTCTTGGCTTAGAATTTTGGCCATGGATCATCCTTCAATGTGCTTCTCCAGGAGCTTGCCCCGGAGCCGCAGCATGGCCTTGGTATGCAATTGGGATACCCGAGACTCGGTGATGTTCAGTAGGGTGCCGATTTCCTTCATGGTCAGTTCATCGAAGTAATAGAGCTGGACGACGAATTTCTCCTTCTTGGGCAGAAACTCCATGGCGTCGCGGAGGATCTCCTTGATCTCCGAAGCCTGGAAGGTCTGGCTGGGGTCCTCCGCATCCGGGTCGGGGACGAAACTGATGAGGCTTTCGCCTTCGCCATCCTCGCCCACTTCCACGAAGGTGCCCAGGGTCACGCCCTTCAGGTCGTCGAGGTTCTTGTGCAATTCATCGAGGGTGATGCCCAGGTGGGCCGCGACCTGCTCGTCTGTGGCGGCTCGGCCCATCTGCTGCTCGAGCAGGTGGTAGGCGCCCTCGATGTCCTTCTTCTTCCGGCGCAGGCTGCGCGGCACCCAGTCCAGTTCCCGGAGGCCGTCCAGGATGGCGCCCTTGATGCGAAGTTCGGCATAGGTCTTGAACTTGATGTTGCGGGAGGGCTCGAACTTCTCAATGGCGTCCATGAGGCCGAGGATGCCGCTGTGGATGAGGTCATCCAGCTCCACATGGGAGGGCAGGCGAGAGGCGACGCGGTGTGCCACAAACTTCACCAGGGGCACGTAGTCCTTGATGATCTGTTCGCGGTTGTCACGGTCGAAGGGTTCCGGGGCTTCTACGGCCTCGGTGGTTTCCGCCAAGGGCACCGGAGGTGGCGGAGGCAGAGTGGGCTGCGCGGGCTGCGTGGGCGCGGCCTTCCCATAGGCCTTGGCCGCGGCCAGGGCCGCCCAGGGCCGGAGCGCCACGGGGGCCGCTGCCACGGCCCGCAGGCCTTCGCCGCTGAGGGGCAGGCCTGGATCGGCGGGCTGGTCCGGAGGCAAGGACATCCAAGCTCCTAGTTGGGTTCATCGGAGGAAAGCTGCCTCCAGAATGACGCAAAGCCGTCGGGCTGCAAGGATACTTGGCCCAGCAATTGGCGGGCGAGGGCCTGGAAGGCCTGGGCCGCCGGGCTGTGGGGGAAGAGGTCCACCACGCCCCGCTGCTGGCGCACCGCCTGCAGGATGTGGGGATCATGTGGAATCAGGCCCAGCACCTTGAGCTGTTTGCCGAGGAACCGCTCCACGGCAGCCTGCAGCTGGTCCACGGTCTCCTGGGCCTCGTCCACGCTCTGGCCATTGTTCACCAGCAGCCACAGCGGCTTGGTGGCCTCCCGCAAATGCAGCACCTTGGCCATGGCGTAGGCGTCCACCAGACTCGTGGGTTCGGGCGTGGTCACCAGGATCACCTCCTGGGCCGCCATGAGCAGCTTCAGCACCGAGTCGTGGATGCCAGCCGCCGTGTCGATGAGCAGCCAGTCAGCGGATTCCGCCACCCGCTGGAGCCCCTGCACCAGCCGCAGCTCGCTGGTGGTGTCGAGGCGGGTGAGCTCCTGGATGCCGCTGCTGGCGGGGATGATGCGGATACCCATGGGGCCATCCAGCAGGATCTCCTCGAGCACCTTCTCGCCACGCAGCACATGCTCCAGGGTGAACTTGGGCGAGAGCCCCAGGAGGATGTCGAGGTTGGCCAAGCCGAAATCGGCGTCCATGACCACCACGCGCTGGCCCTGCTGGGCTAGCGCCAGCGCCAGGCCGGCCACGACATTGGTCTTGCCCACGCCGCCCTTGCCGGAGGTGATGGCCATGACGCGGGCGGCGAAGAGGGGTACCTCGGGGCGGATTCCCTGGGCCATGGTCCGGAGCCGGGATGCCTGATCGCTCATTGGGCCTCCTTCGAGGGAACAGGAAGGATGAGATCGGCCACCCGGCGGCTGGTGGCCAGTTCCAGGGCCTCGGGCACTTCCTGACCGGTGCCGAGGTAGCTGAGCGGGCGCTTCACCCGCGCGAGCATGCTGAGGATGGGCCCGTAGGTGGAGGTTTCATCAAGCTTGGTGAAGAGCAGCCGGGTGGGATGCAGGGGCTCGTAGCGCGCGGCGATCTCAGTCAGGTCCCGGGGTTTGGTGGTGGCCGATAGCACCAGATGTGTCTCCACATCCGGCAGTTCGTCCAGGAGGCCCCGCAACTGGCCCAGGGTCTCCGTGTCCTTGGGGCTGTGGCCGGGCGTGTCGATGAGCACCAGGGCGCGATCCTGGTAGAAGCGGAGGGCGCTGCGCATGTCCTCCACCGTGAGGGCCACGTGCATGGGCACCTGCAGGATCTGGGCGTACTGCTGGAGCTGGTCCACCGCCGCCATGCGGTAGGTGTCCAGGGTGATGAGGGCCACCTTCTGCTTCAGGTGCAGCTGGGCGTAGGCCGCCAGCTTGGCCAGGGTGGTGGTCTTGCCCACGCCCGTGGGCCCCACCAGCGCGGCCACGCGCACCTTGCCCGGATCCAGCTGGATGGGCGGGGCCACGGGGATGAAGTCGGCGATGACGCGGCGCAGGAAGAGCCTGGCCCGCTCGGGATCCACCATCCCGTCGGCGGCGTCGCCGTCCTGGTCGTTCAGGGCCCGCTGGGCGTACTCGCAGAGCCGCAGCGCGATGATGGGTTCCACGTCGTTGGCGACGAGGTCGCCGTACAGCTCCAGCAGGCTGGGCGGCAGGTGCAGCTGGGCGGGGGGCATGCCCTGCCGCTGGATGCGGTTGAGCAGCGCCTTCATCTGGTCCAGCTCTTTCAGGATCGAGGCATTGCGCTGATCGTTGTCTTTCAAGGCGGCGACTGCGCCCTTGATCTCCAGCAGCTCCCGGCGCAGGGGCTGGAGGTCCATGGGCGGGGCGGGCGGGACCGGTTCCGGAATGGCGCGGACGGCGGCGGGTTTCAGGGGCGCGCGCAGGGCGTAGGTGAGGGGGGCGGCCCCGGAGGCCAGGGGCGGAATCCCGGCCTGGGCCTCGTCCACGGCCGCGGTGACTTCGATGACGGCCTCTTCGCCTAGGCCCAGGGCCGCAGGCCGGCGCCGGGTGCGGGTTGACAGAATGAAGGCCTCGTCGCCCATCTCCCGCTTCACGATGTCCAGGGCATCCTGCATGGAACCAGCTTCGAAGGTCTTCACGCGCATGGTTGGCCCTCAGGGTTGGTCATGAAACGGTGCCCAGGTTGACGACACGGACATCCATGGGGACCTCGCTGTGGCTCAGCACCACCAGGTGGGGCAGGGCCCGTTCCAGCAGGCGACGCAGGTGCGGGCGCACCACCGGATTGGTCAGCAGCACCGGCTGGGCCCCGGGCAGCAGGGCCGCGATGCCGTTGGCGATACGGGAGAGGAGTTCCTGGGTGCGGCCGGGTTCCAGAGCCAGGAAGCTGCCCCGGTCCGTCTGCTCGATGCCCCCCTGGAGGGTCTGTTCGATCTGCGGATCCAGGACGAGCACGCCCAATTCCCCGGTTTCGGATAGGTGGGGGCTGGTGAGGACGCGGCCCATGGCCTGGCGGACGTATTCGGTGATGAAGCCGATGTCCTTGGTCATGGCGGCGGCATCGGCGGTGGCCTCGAGGATGCGCCCCAGGTCACGCACAGGCACCCGTTCCCGCAGCAGGTTGTGCAGCACCTTCTGCAGGGTGGTGACGGTGATGACGTTGGGGATGAGGTCGTCCACCAGCCGCGGCGTGGTGTCCTTCAGGGTATCCAGCAGGTGCTGGACCTCGGGCCGGCCCAGCAGCTCGGGCGCATGCTGCTTGATGAGTTCGGAGAGGTGCGTGGTCAGCACCGTGGCGGGCTCCACCACCGTGTAGCCCAGCATCTGGGCTCGGTCCCGCTGGGCATCGGGAATCCAGAAGGCGGGCAGGCCGAAGGCGGGTTCCGAGGTGGGCGTGCCGGCCAGATCCTCCGTGGCCGTGCCTGGGTTCATGGCCAGGAACTGGGTGGGCTGCAGCTCCGCGCGGGCGATCTCCTCGCCCCGGAGCATGACGCGGTAGGTGTGCGGGGGCAGTTGCAGGTTGTCCCGGATGCGCACCGGGGGCACCACGATGCCCAGTTCCTGGGCCATCTGGCGCCGCACGCCCTTGATGCGCTCGAGCACGGTGCCGCCCTGGTTGACGTCCAGCAGCGGGATGAGGCTGTAACCCACCTCCAGACCCAGGGGGTCGATCTTCAGCAGGCCTTCGACCTTCTCCCCGCCCTCCGCGGTGGCGGCCTTGGCCTTCTCGGCTTCGGCAAGATCGGCCTGGGCGGTGGGGGATTCCGTGGGCAGCTTCCAGGCCGCGTAGGCCATGATGCCGAAGATGGCGCCCATCACCCAGAAGGGGAAGAGGGGCAGGCCGGGTACGATGCCGAAGAGGAACAGGACCGAGGCCGCGATGGCCATGGGCCGGGGGTCGGCGCCCATCTGGCTGAGCACCTGACTGCCCAGGCCCGTGGAATCGCTGCCGCTGCGGGTGGTGAGGATGGCGCCGCCCACGCTGATCAACAGGCTGGGGATCACCGTCACCAGGCCGTCACCCACCGTGAGCAGGGTGTAGACCTCCAGGGCCTGCAGTACCGGCAGGTTGTAGCGGACCACGCCCAGGATGATGCCTGCCACGATGTTGACGCCCAGGACGATCAGGGAAGCCACCGCGTCCCGCTGGGTGAACTTCACGGCGCCGTCCATGGCCCCGTAGAACCCGGCCTCCTCCTGCAGGTCCTTGCGGCGCCGCCGGGCCTCATGCTCGTCGATGTAGCCCGCATTCAGGTCGGCGTCGATGGCCATCTGCTTGCCCGGCAGGGCATCCAGGGTGAAGCGGGCGGTTACTTCCGCAATGCGGCCGGCGCCGTGGTTGATCACCAGGAACTGGATGGCCAGCAGGATCAGGAAGAC
>JBBRZL010000179.1:0-6423 GCA_038236735.1 Holophagales bacterium
CACGAAGCCCTGCTGGCCGAGGGCTGGCAGGAGCAGGCTCAGCTCCAAAGGTGTACCGCTGACCACCTGGACTTCGTAGGTTCGGCTATCGGACTGCCGCTTGGACCAGAGCGCCAGGATCTGGCCCGTTCCCGGGGCGTTGGCAGAGGTCTTTCCGGGCGTGGCCAGGGCGGTGATGACGGCGCCTTGCTGGCCCTGCGCAGTTCCCAGGGCCGCCAGCGCGTCCAATCCCGTCACGATCCCACGAGATGAGCTGTACTCGGTGGTGTTGCCCACGGGTCCAGTGGCCACTACGCCGAATCCTTCGACACTCAGATCGAGGGACGTGACGATCAGGCCCTGGCTCCCGAAGTCATCCAAACGCTGGTCCAAGGCATCCAGGTGCTGGGCCGTAAAGGTGGACCGCGTTCCGCCAACCAGCGGAAGGGCGACCCCAAAGCCCCCACACCCCCACCCATCTCCCGTGGGTGAACTGATGTTCAGAGGTCCCCAATGGATGTTCCCTGTGTAGGAAAAGGTCGGTCCTTCTGTACCTGCAGGCGGCGTACCAATGGTCAGGTTGAATGAGTCGTACTGGTACGAGTCGAAAGCGCCGGTCCACTGGAACCGCAGGTCCGGGACCAGGCCCGCGACCAGGATCTGGAGGACCTCGGCAGGAGGCTGCTCACGAAGCCACTGCTGCTGGATCATACCGCTCGGACACGGCCATGGATGGCTCGACGACGGGCCAGGAACGACTGTCAGGGTAATCCCAGCCGCACCTGATTGCCGCCTTCCTCGAACCACAGTGCATCGGCATCGGTGATGGCCGCCGGGGGCGCGGCGCCGGGGCCCAGCACACAGCGCGTGAGTCGCCCGGCAGGCCTGGCGCCAGGATGCAGGTAGCAGCCCGGCAGGCGGCCCTCCTGTTCCGGCGCCAGCTCGGCGGCGGCCCGGACGAGGGCAGCGGCGGTGCCGATCTCGCGCCAGGCGAAGGGCTCCACCACGACGCCGAGATGCCCACCCGGATGTCCGGCCAGGCGCGGACGCAAGTCATTCACTTCGCTGGGCCCCTCGGGCAGCAGGGCCAGGGCCTCGGGCGACCAGGCGGCGGCGCCGGTGAAGTGGAAGGGGCCCTGCGGGCCGGTCACGCCCTTGGGCAGCACGCGATCCCAAGCGTCCATCCAGACGGGATTCCAGGGGCCACCCAGATGGGGGATGAGCAGCCAACTCAGGCTGGCGCAGGCAGCCCGATGACCCGCCCGCAGCCGGTCGAAGGGCACGGCCTGGGCCCAGACGTCGGCGTTCCAGGTGAGCAGCTCCGCCCTTACCCGGCCGCGGGCGTGCAGGAGCCCCCCGGCGCTGCCCAGGAGCTGGGGTTCGAGGAACACCTCCAGGCCCGCAGCCACGGCCCGCAGGCGCTCCGGCAACGGATGCGCGTTGCAGCCGATGCCCTCGACGCCCTGGCCGCGGAGGAGCTCCGCACCCCACTGCAGGAGGGGACGGCCCAGCAGGGTCCAGGCGGGCTTGGGCAGGCACTGGCTGAGCGGGCCCATGCGCGTGCCCAGGCCCGCCGCCAGGAGGAACCCCTCCAGCGGTTCAGGCATCGTCCGGTTCCGGAGCTTTGGGCTCCGGCGGTAGGGGCCGCATCAAGAACTGACCGGGTGCCAGGCCGCGCATGGAGAGCACCCGGATGCGCCAGCCCTGCAACCGCAGCTCGTCGCCGGGCCGCAGCACGCGGCCCAAGCGCTCCTGGAAGAAGCCACCCAGGCTCACGGAGCCCGCTTCCGCCTGGAGGTCCAGATTCAGGTGGTCCACCAGCTGCTCCAGCATGACGTTGCCCTGGGCCAGCCAGGCCCCGCCCCGGGTCCGCCGCAGCTGGATGGCCTCGCGGTCGAACTCGTCCTGGATTTCGCCCACCAGTTCTTCCAGCACGTCCTCCAAGGTCACCAGCCCGTCCACGCCGCCATGCTCGTTCACCACCAGGGCCACGTGCTGTTTGCGCTGCTGGAACTCGAGCATGAGGCCCTGGATGGGCTTCATCTCGGGCACGAAGAAGGCCGGTCGGGCCAGGGCGCGCAGGTCCACCGGGCCGTCCGTGTCCTGCATGGCCCAGAGCAGCTCCTTGAGGTGGATGACGCCCACCACGCGGTCGAGGTCGCCTTCCACCAGCGGGATGCGCGTGTGGATCGTGTTGCGGGCCAGGACGAGATTGGCTTCCAGGCTGCGGGTCAGATCGAAGCAGATGACCCGAGCCCGGGGCACCGCGATTTCCTTCACGGTGCGGCGGCTGAAATCAAAGAGGTTCGCGATGAGTTCCTTGCGATCCAGCTCCAGGTGCCCCTCGGCCTGGCTGCGTTCGAGCATCCGCCGGAACTCGGCTTCGCTGGGCAGCAGCTCCTCCGCGTCGGCCTCGGGATGCACGCCAAACACTCTCAGCACCAGGTGGCTCAGCTGGGTGAGACACCAGGTGAGGGGTCGCACCAGGCGCGACCAGGCCAGCAGGGGGGCCGCGGTGCGCAGCGCCCAGGGCAGCGCGGTGCGGATGGCAAGGCTGCGGGGCACCAGCTCGGCCAGCACCACGTGCAGCGTGGTCATCAGCAGCAGGGCGGCGCCAGAGCTGAGGGGCACCACCAGCGCGGGCCAGGGAAAGCGACCGAACAGGGCCCGGAAGGGGAGGCTGAACAGGCCTTGGCCCACAGCGCCCAGGGCCAGGGAGCACAGCACGATGCCGGCCTGGATGGCGGACAGGTGGTGGGACAGTCCGCGATGAACCGAGAGGGCACTTTGGGCGCGCAGATCCGTCACCACCAGCGCTTCCAGCTGCGTCAACCGCACCCGCACGGCCGCGAATTCGGCCAGGACGAAGAAGGCGCTGAGGCCGATGAGGGCGGCGCAGATGAGGGCCGCGACCAGGGGCAAGGGACCTATCCTCGGGCGAGGTCGGAGCCGCGCCGGAGCTTGTCCTGGATCTCCTGGAGCAGGCTGTCGAGGTGCTGCAACCGGTCGCGGTGTTCAGTGAGCTGGCCCTGGAGCGTCTGCTTCTCGCGTTCCACGGCCGCGTAGGACTCCAGCTGATCCGCCACCAGCTGGTTCAGGCGCATGATCTCGGCCTCCTTCTCGTCCAGGCCATGCAACAGCTCCAGTTGCTGGCCCTCGTGCAGGATTCTCGACTCGTCCTGTTCTTGCTTCAGTGCCCCCAGTTGCCCAGCCAGCCGGGTGATCTCCTCCAGGTGCTGCTGGACCACCTCCTGCCGTGTGAGGAGTTGCTGATCCCGCTCGAGGACCTGGGCCTGACTGGCCGCCAGCTTGGCCTCCCGCTGCTGCAGGCCTTCGCCCAGTTCCGCCAGATCCCGGCTCTGGCCCCGCATGGTGGCTTCGAGACCCGCGATCTCCAGCTGATAGGTGTGCGCCTTCTCCTTATGGCCGGCCACCTCCAGCAGTGCGGCCTGATGCAGGCCCTCCAGGCTGGCGTGCTGCGTGACGAGCCCCTCGAGGGTGACGTTGAGCTGGTCCTGGGCCTGCTGCGCTGCCGCCAGTTCCTGCTGGGCGGATGCGAGCGCCGCCTCCAGCTCCTGGGCCTTGGCCCGGAAGGGCTCCAGATCCACGTTTTCATGGAGCAGACGGTCCCGTTCCTTGAGCAGTTCGATGGCCCGCCGGGTCTTCTCGCCCACCTGGTGGTTGAGGGTCTCCACCTGCTGGATCAGCTCTTGCCGCTCCTGGAGGGTTTCCGCCAACTGGGCCTTGAGCGCCTCCGCGTCGTCCCCTTCGCGTTCACGCCTTTCCTCGAGGCCCCGCAGAGCCAGCCCGGTTTCCGCGAGCCGCGCTTTCAGCGTCTCGGCTTCGCGGTTGCTGCGCTCCAGCTCATCCATGTTCAAGGTCACGGAATTCAGCTGACGTTGGTGTTCCTGGATGATGGCCTCGGCGTCCCTGAGGCGCTGGTCCCGTGCGTGCAGTTCCTCCTGGAGGGCCGCGATCTGAGCTTCCAGGAGCGCCTGACGATCCGCACCAGTGAGGGTGGCGACCTTGGCATCCAGGTTCTGGGTCTGGATCGGCGAGGGGGGGCGAGCCGCCGGCCCCGGGGGATTCGCCGGGGCTGGGCTGTCCAGGACGCTCTTGAGGCCATCCAGCCAGTCATCCCCCAGTTCCGTATCCACCAGCTCGCCGAGGGGATTGTCAGGATCCAGGGCCAGGCCTGGCACCAGTGGCCGGAGCTCGGCCACCAGGGTGCTGGGTGTGATGGGTTTGTGCAGGTAGAGGTCGGCGTGCCCCTTCAGGCTCTGGTGGCGACGGAACTCTTCGGTCGTGGCCTTGGCACTGATGAGGGCGACTTTCACGCCATTCAGTTTGGCGTTCTTGCGGATGGCGGAACACAGGGCGTAGCCCTTGTTGTCAGCCACCTCGACGCTGACGAACACGGCGGCAAAGTCACCGCTCTCCAGGCGGGCCAGGACACCCTCGGGTGAATTCGTCACCTCGAGATCGAAGGCCGCTTCGAGACTGACCTTCTGCTCCTTGAGGAAGCTCCGGTCATTGTCCACGAGCAGGAGGCGTTGGCCCATGATTGATCCTTAGCCTTGGTTGAGCCTTCGACTTTACCCTGAACGGCCGCAGGATCGTCAGACTGAGCGCCGGGAGCCCTGGCGGACCAGGCCTCCCGGCAGGTTGAAACCTCAGGATCAGCGCGGCGGGATGGCCAGCGTGACCTTCTGGCTCCCGTTGGACGACTGGATGTAGAGCAGCAGGGTGCGGCCCCCGGCCTTCTTCACCTGGGCATTGAACTCGGCCAGGTTGTTCACGGCCTGGCGGCCCACCTCGGTGATGACCATGCCGGGCGCCATGCCGCGGTCGGCGGCGGGGGAGCGGGGGTCCACGGCGGTCACCACCACGCCCTTGAGCCGATTCCTGAGATCCGCGGGTTCGACGGTGAACCCGTAGGCCTTTTCCAGGTTCAGGCTCTTCGTGTCGCCCTGGGGTTTCTGAACCTGCTCGTCCTCGGGTTCTTCGCCCGCTTCCCGGCGCCGCAGATCCTCGATGGCCTTGCGGTCGCCCAGCGTGGCCGTGAGGGTGAGGGTCTTGCCGTCCCGCCAGATGCTGAGCTTGATGGTCTCGCCGGCCCGGCGGCTGGAGACAGCGGTCACCAGTTCGTCGGGGCTACGCACCGGCTGGCCGTCCAGGGCCGTGATGACGTCCAGGCGCTGCACCCCGGCCTTGCCCGCGGCCTGGTCCCTTTCCACCGTGCTCACCACCACGCCCTCCTTGGCGCCCAGGGCGTCCCGATAGGCCTGGTCCAGCTCCTGGGGCCCGATGCCGAGGTAGCCGCGGCTGACGGGCTTGCCGCTGCGCAGATCCTTGAGGACACGGTTCACCAGGCTGATGGGCACCGCGAAGCCGATGTTCTGGCCGGCGGGATTGATGGCGGTATTGATGCCGATGATTTCACCGCGCAGGTTCAGGAGCGGGCCGCCGGAGTTGCCGCGGTTGATGGCGGCATCGGTCTGGAGGAAGGAACTCAGCCCCGTATCGAGCTTGCGGCCCTTGGCGCTGATGATGCCCTGGGTGACGGTGTGCTCCAGGCCGAAGGGGTTGCCGATGGCCACCACCCATTCCCCGATGCGCAGGGCATCCGAATCGCCCCGCTTGGCGAAGGGCAGGTGGGCCGCGTCGATCTTGATGAGGGCGATATCCAGTTCCTTGTCCTTGCCCAGCACGGTGGCCTTGTAGCTCTTCCCGTCCTGGGTCTTCACTTCGATGGCGTTATCCGTTCCACCGCCCATGCTGGCGATCACGTGGTAGTTCGTGAGGATCTCGCCATCAGGCGAGATGATCACGCCCGAGCCCCCGGACACCGCCCGCTGCTCGTCATCGCCCCCGCGGGGCATCCGGCGCTGCTGGGGCCCGCCAGGCCCGAAGAAGAAGTCGAAGAAGTTCTCGCCGCCTACCTGGGGATGCTCGAAGCCCCGGCGGTTCTTCACGAAGCTGGTGTTGGTGATGGCCACCACCGTGGGGTTCAGCTTTTCGGCCACGTCTGCGATGGGCGGCAGGCGATCCAGCCCCTTCGCATCCACCACCACCGGCCTTTCCTCCTGGGCCGACACCACCCAGCCGCGGCTCAACCCCATCCCGAGCGCCATGCACCCGGCCGCGAAAGCCGACAAACCCAGAACCTGCTTGACCTGACGATTCATGTAACCCCTCGTTCACCGGAACCCCGGCAGCCATTCGATGACCGCAGTCCCCCGAAGGTTCCCGCTGGCCTTCCCCAGCCGCCCAGGATAATCTGGATGGTCCGACGGCGGCTGTAGCTCAGTTGGTTAGAGTACTGGATTGTGATTCCAGGTGTCGTGGGTTCGAGTCCCATCAGCCGCCCCAACACAAGAAGGCCCCCGCACGGGGGCCTTCTTGTGTTGGAACGACCTGGACTCGAACCCACGACAGTGGGCC
>JBBRZL010000180.1:0-6418 GCA_038236735.1 Holophagales bacterium
AGACGGGGCAGGGCGGGTCGGGATCCAGCAGGGCCGTGGCCAGGCGATCTGGTGGCGACTCCAGGGCATAGTCTCCAAAGACTTCGTCCACTAGGAGGGCGAGGTCGTACCGGGCGCAAAGAGTGACGAGTTCCTGCCACTCCCTTTTCGACAGGAAGTGTCCGGTCGGATTGTTGGGATTGACCACCACCACGGCCCGAGTCCGGGGGGAAACCGCCGCCTCAAGGGCGCCGAGGTCCAGGTGCCAGCGGTCGTGGAAGTAGGACGGAACGGCTCGGGCGGAAAGCCCTTCAAGCCGGGCCAGCCAGTCAAAGAGCGGGTAGCTGGGACTGGGCACCAGCACCTCGTCGCCGGGATCGCCTAGTAGCTTGAAGAGCAGGCCGTAGCCCTCGCTGGTGGAAGCCGTAAGCAGCAGGTCTTCCGCCCGGAGCCCGTGGCCGTGATGGGCGGCGATGGCCGCGCGGGCGGCGTGGGAGCCCTGCGGATCGGGATCGTAGGCCAGGATCTGGGGAGTGGACAGGGCGGCGCGGATCTCGGCCTCGGGGAAGGCGAACCCGCAGCGGGTGGGGTTGGATGTGGTGAGGTCCAGGAATTCCCGACCCTCCGACTGTAAGCGGACCAGCGCCGCAGAAAGGGCATTGGGCTCGAAGCTGGGCGGCAGGCGGGCGGAAAGGTGCATGGGTTCAGGTTAATCGAATCGCAGGTTCCCCCCTTTCGATGGATAATCGACCTGTTCATCAGGAGGCTCCCATGGCCAGGTCGCCCAAGGTTGCGGTATTGCTGGCCGGCTGCGGTCACCTGGACGGCGCGGAGGTCCGCGAAGCCGTGCTCACCCTGCTGGCCCTGGATCACCATGGCGCCATCTACCAGTGCATCGCGCCCAACGTGGAGCAGCACGACGTCATCAACCACGCCACGGGGCAGCCGGTGGCTGGGGCCGCGCTCAACGTTCTGGAGGAGGCCAGCCGCATCGCCCGCAAGGGCCAATGCCTGGACTTGGCCCAGGCGCGGGCGCAGCACTACGATGCTTTGATCATGCCTGGCGGCTACGGGGTGGCCAAGAACCTCTGTACCTTTGCTTTCAAAGGCGCGGATGGCGAAGTGTTACCCGAGGTGGAGGCCTTCATTCTCGGTTTCTTCGAGGCGAAGAAGCCTGTGGGTGCCATCTGCATCGCCCCGGCCCTGGTGGGGCTTGCCCTGTCGGGCCGCGAAACCGTGGACCTCACCCTGGGCAATGACGAAGGCGTCACCAAGGCTATGCGCAAGCTCGGCCAGCACCCAAAGGACACGGCGAGCGCCCGTGAGATGGTCATCGACGAGGTCCACAAGCTCATCACGACCCCCGCTTACATGTTCGACGACGCGCGCTTGAGCGATGTGTTCGTGGGCATCGAGCGGTGTGTGGCCGAAGTGTTGAAGCGGATCTAGGGTCCACCTTCAAGGCGAATGCTAGCCGTGACCGTGCCGTTCTCCTAGGTTATCGCCCGGTGGATGTCGGCCGTGATTTCATACGAGCGCAGGCGCTGCCCGTGGTCAAATATCTGTGAAGTGATCATCAATTCATCGGCTCCAGTGCGGGCGACGAAAGCCTGCAATTGCCTGGTCACGGTCAGGGGTGAACCGATGGCCGAGCAGGACAGAATGTTGTCGAGCAGGGTTTTCTCCTGGGGACCGATACCGTCGAGATAATCGGCCATGGGCTGCGGCAGACGCGAGGGCCGACCACTGCGCAGGTTCACAAATGCCTGTTGCATGGACGTGGCACGGAACCGGGCCTCCTCATCGGTCTCCGCGGCGATCACGCTGATACCCAGCATCAGATAGGGTTTGGCCAACCGCGCTGACGGCTTGAAGTTGCTTCGGTAGAGGGCGATGGCCTGCAGCAGGTGCGCTGGCGCGAAATGGGACGCAAAGGCGTAGGGCAGTCCCAGATGGGCCGCCAGTTGCGCACCGTACAGGCTCGAACCGAGGATCCAGATGGGCACCGTGAGCCCGGTTCCAGGTACGGCCCGGACATGCTGTTCCGGTTCAGCGGAAAAATAATCCATCAGCTCCAACACATCGTGGGGGAACTCGTCCTCATCGGACTCCAGGTTGCGGCGCAGGGCCCGGGCCGTGGCCTGATCGGAGCCGGGTGCGCGTCCTAGGCCGAGGTCGATGCGGCCCGGGTACAGCGACTCGAGCGTGCCAAATTGTTCGGCGATCACCAGCGGCGAGTGGTTCGGCAGCATGATGCCACCGGCGCCAACCCGGAGCGTCGAAGTGCCCGCAGCCACGTGAGCGATGAGCACCGCGGTGGCGGCGCTGGCAATCCCAGGCATGCCGTGGTGTTCGGCCAGCCAGTGGCGTTTGTAGCCCCAACCTTCGGCGTGCTGGGCCAGATCGAGCGTATGGCGGAACGATGCCGCGGCAGTGCTGCCTTCGGCGATGGGGGCGAGATCGAGGATGGAAAAAGGAATCATGGTTGGACTTTAGGGCCGCGTGGCGGTTCATTTCGCCGGAGGAGCGTTCCAGACTGCCAGTGTGTCAGCGGAACCCTGAGCGCGGATGCCGTTGTCGGTGAGAATTTCCTCGGTGGCCGCCAGCATGTCCTTGCGGGAGAAAATCATGGATTCGGCCCCCCTCCGCGCGACGGCCAGGACGATGAATTCATCCTTCATGTCGCGCAGCACTTCGACCAGGTGGCGCAGATTCTTGATGGAGACGCCATTGACACTCTTGACCACCTCTGCGGCCGGATTGGAATACCCCATGGCGAGCTTATGCGGAAAGAAGGGCGAGGCGACGACCACCAGTTCTTCGCCGGGGAAAGTGGGTCCATCTCCACGCCGCGTGGCCAGGGGACTGCCGAAAAACAGGAAGCGGCCCATCAGGCCGTTGTTGCCGTTAGCGAACTGTGCGGTCGCTGTGGAGAATACGAGGGGTCCATAGACGAAGTAGGAAGGGTAGGCCCCCCGAAGATCCGGCAACAGTAGCGGGTGGTCCGCGGATACCGGCACCCGGAGGGTCAGTCCCTTCCCGTTGCGCACCAGGGTGAGGGGGACCATGCCCTGTCTGGCCTTGCTCTGAATGAGGTAATGGAAGCGGACCCGGAGGTTCGAGCCGATCTTGACCATGCCCTGGTCGTCCACGGGCGTGTCGCCGATGTGGGTGATGACGTCCCACTCTTTCAGGGGGTTGGGCTGAGCGGACAAAAAGGGCTCGTGAACGATGATGCCCTGGGTGGCCTTCTCCAGCTTCAGGAAAGCCCGCAGGGTCGGGTTCTCCAGGGTCTGCAGGTCGTCGTAAAGGGCGGGTTTGCCGTCGTAGTGACCGTCTTTGAGATCCTCAAGGAACAGCTCGATCTCCTCGCAGGGAATGATGTAGCCGATGTTCTGCGCGCCGCCCAGGGTGCTAAAGGCCAGGCCGATCATCTTGTCCCCGACGACGGCCGGGCCTCCACTGTTGCCTGGGTTGATGGCGGCGTCGATCTGGATGCGCAGGCCCGACACTGGGTAGTTGTAGGCAGCGAATTCGATGCGGGAGACGATCCCCTTGGTAATGGAAAGACTCGTGCCACCCGTGGGGAAACCATAGGCCATGACGGCGTCCTTGACCTCGGGGAGGAGGTTGGCGCGCTTCAAGGGTGGGCGGGCAGCGAAGAAGGAATCGTCCTCGAGTTTGAGCACGGCAAGATCGATGCCGGGGGCCAAGAACTCCACGGTGGCGGAGATCTTGTCGCCCGCCTGATTGGCCTGCACCTGCACCTGGCTTGCGTAGAGAACCACATGGGCATTGGTGAGGATCCGATGGCCCTCGATGATCACGCCAGTTCCGGTGGCTTCCTGGGGGGATTGTTTAGCCCAGGGTTTGGAGGTATCTGGCTGCCGGATGGTGGAGAACACCTTCACTACGGAATCTTCGATATGGAGGCTTGGCGCCGGACTGGATGCTTGCGCCTGGGCGGCAAGGGCTGCTGCACCGAGGGCACCAACCAGGAGTAAGCGAAGAAAACAGGTGGGACTGGATGGAAGGCTCATGGATCGAGGGTCCTTTGGCAGGCGAGGATTCCAACTTATCGGCTAAATCAAGGGGCTGTCCAATGCCTCTGTCAACCGAGCTGACCCTCTTCAGCCCGCCGTGGGTGCACCATGCGCCGCAGGGCGGGCGTCACGACGCGGCTGGCGGCGAGGAGGCGGGTCTCCGCGTCCATGGCCCGGATCCAGGGCGCGGCGTGGCCCAGCACCAGGCCTGAATCAGGCAGAGCCAGGCTGCGGTCCAGGGCCCAAAGCACCTGTTCGGCCACGGGCCCGGACTCGCGCCAGCGCGAGGCGGCCAGGGCCTCGGCCTGCACGGGCCGGAGCGGAGGCTGGATGAGGGCCAGCAGAGGGTCCAGCCCCAGCCGCGGATGCTGCAGGAAGGCCTCCAACACGCTGGCCACCGGAGTTCGCCAGATGAGCGACCAGAGTGATCGTGGCGCCTGCAGGGCCAGGCTGCGCCGCTCGCCACTGGTAAGCCCTGGCCAGAGCTGCTGCAGCTTTTCCGTGGCCTGCTGCCGGGCCTGAGGATGAGCCGCCGGATCCGCTGCCACCGCCGCCAGGGCCCGCCAGGGCAGGCGACCCATGAGGCGGGCCCGGAGGTGGGCAGAGGCCTTCGGATGCTGGGCGATCCAGCGCAGCAGGAGGGGCCGCTTCTTCAGTTCCGGCAAGTCCGCGGCGGCCTCCAGCCAACCCGGCGGCGGGTCCGCCTGCCGCAGCAGGCGCAGGAACCGTGGCCACGGGATTTCGGGCGGGAGCCCCCAATGAAAGGTCGCTGGTTTCACCCCCCCAGCCTACCGCCCACAGCCTGCAGCCCACAGCCCACAGCCCACAGCCTTTTTAAGCGACACTGTCGGGATGACTGTCGACTTCACCATCCTGGGGCGGGGCCGCGCGGGGCGAGCGCTGGCGGAGGCCTGGGGAGCGCGCGTGGCGCTGGTGGACCACACGGCCCAGCCCGAAGGCCTCGTCATCCTTGCGGTGCCCGACCGGGTGGTCCCCGAATTAGCCGTGCGCTTCCCAGGACGGTGCGTGCATCTGGCGGGCAGCCTCCACCTGGAGGGCGTGCCTTGCGCCCATCCCCTCACCAGTTTTGACGGCCATGCGCAGGATTGGACTGGCACGCCCCTGGCAATCACGGGCGCCGTGCCGGACGAACTGCGGCGGGCTTTCGGCGATATCGGCTTCGCGGCCTTCGACCTGCCCGCGGAGTTGAAGCCTCTGTACCACGCGGCCGCCGTGCTCAGCTCCGGCCACACGGCCACCCTGTGGCTGGGCGCCGAGGCACTGCTGCGGGCCCAGGGCGTGGCCCTGCCCGGCCGTGGCTTGCTGCCCCTGGCGGAAGCCACCCTCCGCAACATCGAGGAACATGGTGCCGCGGGCCGCACGGGGCCCTTCGTCCGGGGCGACGAGGCCACCATTGCCCGGGATGCGGAGGCGTTGCCCGGTCCCTGGCGAGAGATCTTCCTGAACCTCGGGCGAAGCCTCGATTAAACGCGTTACCCCTGCCTGGAGAACCATGTCCCAGCTGCTCATCGTCTCGGTCCTCTGGGCCCTGTCCTTCGGGCTCACGGCCCAGGTGGCCGGCCTGGGGGCACCCTTCGTGACCGCAGCCCGCACACTCCTGGCGGCCCTGGTGTTCCTGCCCTTCCTGAACGTGAAGGGACTATCCGCGAAGCGTGCCTTGGCTTTCGCTGGCATCGGGGCCCTGCAGTTCGGGCTCATGTACCTGCTCTACATCGCCTCCTTCCGCTGGTTGCGGTCCTCCGAGGTGGCGCTCTTCACTATTTTCACGCCTTTGTTTGTGACGCTGATGGACGATTTGCTGGCACGGCGCCTCTCTTGGAAACACCTGCTCACCGCGACCCTGGCGGTGGTGGGGACTGGCATTTGCGTCTGGACGGGGCTGGGGCGGAGTGGGCTACTGTGGGGCTTCCTCCTCATGCAGGGAGCCAACTTCTGCTTCGCCCTGGGCCAGATTCTGTACCGCCAATGGGCACCGGCCTCGGGCAAGCGGGATCGCGAGCTCATGGGCCTCCTCTTCCTGGGGGCCTCGGTCGTGGCGGTGGCCATGGCGGCGCCATCATTCCAATGGGACCAGGTGCTCGGCATGAATCGGCAGCAACTGGCCGTGCTGGTCTACCTCGGCGTGGTGGCGTCGGGCCTGGGCTTTTTTCTCTTCAATGCCGGGGCCCGCCGCACGGACATCGGCACGCTGGCGATCTTCAACAACCTGAAGATCCCCCTGGCCATCCTGGCCTCGGGCCTGGTGTTCCGGGAGGCCGTGGACTGGCCCAGGCTGGCGGCGGGCGGGGCAGTCATCGCCTGCGCCCTGGGCCTGAACGGAAGGCCGGGAGTCAATCCGTGAGCGCCTTCAGGGCCCCGCTGCCCCTCCGGGCCGA
>JBBRZL010000181.1:0-6404 GCA_038236735.1 Holophagales bacterium
CCATGAGCTCGATGCTGAAGTAGACGGAAATCAGGTCCGACGCGCCACACAGGAAGAGCATGCCGGCCAGGGAGAACAGGATCAGGGCGTAGTACTCCACCGTCTGCTGCTTGAGGCTGTCCAGCACCCGCACGCTCAGGACCACGGTGCCCGCGGCCCCCAGGATGCAGAGCATCTGGAAGCCCCGGGTGAGGCCATCCATGCGGTACATGCGGGAGAAGCCCTCGCCGTCGGCGGTCTTGGTCACCCAGATCGCCACGACGGCCAGGAGCACCAGCGTGATGGGAGCCCACTTGTGCTTCTCGTTCCGGTTGAAGAGCAGGTCGCCGGGCCAGAGCATTAGCGTGGCCACGACCATGAGGAAGAGTTGGGGGTAGATCAGGTGCGTGTCCCGGAGGAGCGCCGCCAGAAGCCCCTGAGCGAAGCCGGTCATCAGTGGCCTCCGCCGTGGGCTGGCGCTTCATGGGCAGGCGCTTCATGGGTGGCGGCCTCGTGCCCAGCGGGGGCGGCCTCATGCTCCTGGTGGGCGGGGGCGGCCATGCCCTGCATGCCGAGCTTGGCAGCCTCGGCCTGCTTGCCCGCAAGGGCCTCGGCCGCGAAGAAGCCGGGGTTGATCTGCGTGACGAGCTTGCGGACGGGGGCGTCCATCACGTCCATGAAGGGCTTGGGATAGAGGCCGATCCAGAAGGCCATCACCACCAGCGGGGCGAAGTAGAGCACCTCGCGCAGGTTCAGGTCCTCCATCTTCTCGTTGGCGGGGCTGATGGGTCCGAACATGACGCGCTGGAACATCCAGAGCATGTAGGCGGCGCCCAGGATGATGCCGAGGGTGGCCACGACGGCGGCCCAGGGGAAGGCCTGGAAGGCACCCATGAGGATCATGCCTTCTCCAATGAAGCCGTTGAGCAGGGGCAGGCCGATGCTGCTCATGGTCATGATCATGAAGATGGTGGCGTAGACCGGCATGGTCTTCGAGAGGCCGCCGAAATCCGCGATCATGCGGGTGTGTCGGCGCTCGTAGACGATGCCCACCGCGAGGAAGAGCCCGCTGGTGCTGATGCCGTGGTTGAGCATCTGGAAGAGGCCGCCCTTGATGCCGTAGGGATTCATGGCGAAGAGGCCCAGCATGCAGAGGCCGAGATGGCTCACGGAGGAGTAGGCCACCAGTTTCTTCATGTCCTTCTGGATCATGGCCACCAGGGCACCGTAGATGATGCCGATGAGGGACAGGGCGATGAACCAGGGCAGCAGATCCTTGGTCGCGCCCGGCAGGATGGGCAGCAGGAACCGGACAAAGCCGTAGGTGCCCATCTTCAAAAGAATGGCGGCCAGGATCACGGAACCGGCCGTGGGGGCCTGCACGTGGGCATCCGGCAACCAGGTGTGGAAGGGGAACATGGGCACCTTGATGGCGAAGCCGATGAAGAAGGCGAGGGCCATGAGGTACTGATAGGACTTGCTCTGCTGCGCGATGATCGGCGCCATGGCCTGGAAGCTGGCCAGGGAGAAGTCATAACTGCCCGTGGCCTGGTGCTGCAGGAAGTAGATGGCCAGGAGGGCCACCAGCATCAGTACGGAGCCAGCCAAGGTGTAGAGGAAGAGCTTGATGGCAGCGTAGAGCTTCTGCGGGCCGCCCCAGATGCCGATGAGGAAATACATGGGGACCAGCATCACTTCCCAGAACAGGTAGAAGAGGAACATGTCCTGGGTGATGAACACGCCGAGCATGGAGGTCTGGAGGACCAGCATCCAGATGTAGTATTCCTTGTGCCGCTCCACGATGGACTTGAAGGAACAGGCGATGGCGATGGGCCCGATGAAGGTGGTCAGCAGCCAGAGCAGGAGGCTGATGCCGTCCATGCCCACGCTGAACTTCACCCCCAGGGCCGGGATCCAGGTCCAGGCGCCGGCCCACTGGACGGCGTCGCTGGCCCGGTCGTAGCCGAACCAGAAGGGCAGGCTCAGCAGCAGGCTGGCGATCATCACCAGGAGGGAACCGATCTCGAAGACCCTGCGCTGGTCCTTGGGCACCAGGAGCAGGACCAACGCGCCCAGGACGGGCAGGAAGGTCGCCACCAGCATCAGTGTCGTGTTTGCGGTGAACATGAGGACTCCAACCAAATAAGGACTAGATGAATTTCCAGAAGGCGAAGACGAGGAAGCCGAGGAACATCACGAAGGCGTAGTGCTGGACACGGCCGCTCTGCAGGCTGTGGAATACGCCACTGGTCTCCTGCACCATGAATTCGACGAGGTCGACGGTGCCGTCGATGATGTACTCGTCCACCCAGTTCATGAGGGTGGCCCAGATGAGCGTGACGCGGGCCGCGCCGTTCACCATGCCATCCACCACCCAGGTATCGAAGCTCCAGAGCTGGGCGGAGAAGCGCTTGATGGGCGCGATGAGGGCCCACTCGTAGAACTCGTCCACGTAGTACTTGGCGTTGACCCAGCGGAACAGAACCGGGAAGCGCGTCACGAAGGCCCTGGCCTTGGACCAGCTGGGGTCCATCCCGTAAATCCACACCGCCAGCAGGATGGCGCCCGGGGCCCAGACCAGCGTGGCCCAGACCATCAGCGCGTACTCGATGGCGGGAGCCGCATGGTGGCCGTGCTCGGGGGCCGCCACCTGGTAGAGCAACGGCTCGAGCCACTTGGAGAAGTGGTCGCTGCCGAACACCTTGCCCAGCGATTCAAGACTGTGGGGCAGGTTCAGGAAGCCCAGCACCACCGCGAAGAGCGCGAAGATGAACACCGGCACCCACATGTTCCAGGGCACTTCCGCGGGACCGTGGCCATGCTCACTGTGTCCATGCGCTGCGGGAGCAGCGGCATGGGCGTGATCATGACCATGGGCATCCCCGTGGTCAGCGGCGGCGTGGTGGGCCTCGGAAGGCACCGTCAGGCCGTGGGGATCATGCCCGGCTCCGCGGTACTCCCCGTAGAAAGTCATGATCATCAGGCGGGCCATGTAGAAGGCGGTCATGAAGGCGCCCAGCATGCCCATGAGCCAGGCCACGAGGTTGAGCGTCGGGCCGTCATAGGCACCGTGGTGGTACCAGCCCTCGAAGACCTTCCAGAGGATCTCGTCCTTGGAGAAGAACCCCGAGAAGGGGAAGATGCCCGCGATGGCCAGGGTGGCGAGGCCCATGGACAGGAAGGTCCAGGGCATGTATTTCCGCAGGCCGCCCATGTTGCGCATGTCCTGCTCGTGGTGGCAGGCCATGATGACGGAGCCGGAACCAAGGAAGAGGCAGGCCTTGAAGGCCGCGTGGGTGAAGACGTGGAACATGCCGGCGGCGAAGGCGCCCGCGCCCAGGCCCATGAACATGAAGCCCAGCTGGGACACGGTGGAGTAGGCCAGCACCTTCTTGATGTCGTACTGGGCCAGGCCCATGCTGGCGGCCACCAGGGCCGTGAGGGCGCCCACGAACAGCACCACGGCCAGGGCCACTGGGGCCTGCACGTAGATGAAGTTCAGCCGGGTAATCATGTAGAGGCCGCTGGTGACCATGGTCGCGGCGTGGATCAGGGCGGAGACGGGGGTCGGGCCCGCCATGGCGTCTGGCAACCAGACGTAGAGGGGGATCTGGGCCGACTTGCCGGCGGCGCCCACGAAGAGGCAGCAGCCGATGAGGTTGAACCACCAGACCGGCGCGTGGGTGAGGCCGTAGAGCGTGATGGTCTTCAGGGCCGAGATATCGCGCACCGAACCCATGAGCGTGTCGTAGTCCAGGCTGCCGAACACCTGGAAGATCAGGAAGAAGCCGATCATGAAACCGAAATCGCCGATGCGATTGGTGACGAAGGCCTTCTTGCCGGCGACGGCCGCGAACTCCTTGTCGAAGTAGAAGCCGATGAGCAGGTAGGAGCAGAGGCCGACGCCTTCCCAGCCCAGGAACATCATCATGATGTTGGCACCCAGCACCAGGTTCAGCATGCTGAACACGAACAGATTCATGTAGGCCATGAAGCGGTAGTAGCGGCCGTCGTTGCGCTCTTCCGCCATGTAGCCGGTGCTGAACAGATGGATCAGGAAGCCCGCGCCGGTCACCAGCAGGGCCATGGAGGCACTGAGGGCGTCGAACTTGTAGGCCCAGGCGATCTTGTAGGTGCTGAGGCCACCCAGCACCCGGGCACCGCCCACGTCGAACCAGGTCCAGAGGCTCTGGTGGAGGGAACGGCCTTCGGCGGGCAGACCCAGCAGCTGGACGAAGTAGTAGAGCGTGAGCAGGAAGGCCACGCCCACGCTGCCCAAGGCGATGGTGTCCACGATGGCGGTGTTCTTCAGCTTCTTGCCGCTGAGGCCGTTGACGAGGAAACCGAAGAAGGGCAGGAAGGGAATCAGCCAGAGGTAGCCGGCCGGTTGAGAGGCGGCGGTGGCGGCGGCGTGCATGAGGGTCGTTTCGGCGGTCATGTCGTCGTCATCCCTTCAGCAGGTTGATGTCGTCCACCTGGACGGTGTCGCGCTTGCGGTAGAGGGCCACCACCAGCGCGAGGCCCACGGCCACTTCCGCGGCGGCAAAGCCCATCACCAGCAGGGCGAAGGCCTGGCCTGAGGCCGAGCCACTGTGCCGGGCGAAGGCGATGAAGTTCAGATTGGCGGCGTTCAGCATAAGCTCGACGCACATGAGGATCACCAGGGCGTTGCGCCGGATGAGCACGCCGATGATGCCGATGGAGAACAGCGAAAAGGAGACGAGGAGGACTGCGTTCAGGCTGACCATCAGACTCGCTCCGTTTTTGCCAGGACCACCGCGCCCACCAGGGCCACCAGCAGGATCACGCTGAGGATCTCGAAGGGCAGGAGGTAGTCCGCGAAGAGGCTGCGACTTACGGCCTGGGCGTTCTGGTGGGCCACGTTCAACCCCTGGGCCAGTTCCGGGCGCAACACCAGTGCCTCCGGCGAAGCGGCTCCGAAAATGACCTTGCGGAAGACCGCCAGGAAGGCGGCGGCACCCACCAGGACGGCCAAAATGGCGTAGCGCGACTGCAGCTGGAAGACTTCCTTCTCCTTGCGCTTGCTCATCTCGACGAGCATGACCACGAAGAGGAAGAGCACCACGATGCCCCCGGCGTAGACCAGGATCTGGGCCATGCCCAGGAATTCGGCCTCCAGGGCGAGGAAGCAACCCGCGATGCTCAGCATCGCGAAGAGGAAGGCCAGCACGCTGTGCACCGCGCTCCGGGAGGCGACCATGAGCACGGCGCCGCTGAGCGTCATGACGCCAAAGATGGCGAACATGTTCCGGCCAATCGTTTCAAGTAGGTGTTCCATGGGCGTCCTCGGAAATGCGCGAAAAAGGAATCAGTCGTCAGCCACGCTGAACTTGCCCACGGGGGTGGGCTCGTACATGTTCTGGGCCAGTCCCACCATGCCGATGGAGAAATCCTCCCGGTTGTAGGCGGCCAGTTCGAACTGGTGGTTCAGGATGATGGAATCGAAGCCGCAGCTCTCCACGCAAAATTCACAGAAGATGCAGCGCTCCATCTCGAAGTCGTAGCGGACCGGGAAGGGCATCTTGCGCCCCTCCTTCTTGCCCTTTTCGATGGTGATCACCTGGGTGGGGCAGATCTTTTCGCAAGCCAGGCAGCACACGCACTTGATCTCGCCCTGCTCGTCCTTCAGCAAAGTGAGGCGGCCACGAAAGCGGGGCTGCACCTTGGCGACCACCTCCGGGTACTCGGAGACGATGTGGAAGGGCACCTTGCGCCGGTTGGCGGTGAAGAAGACCTTGGCAAAGTGCTTGCCCGTGATGGCCAGGCCCTTGGCGATGTCGAAGGGGATGAGGGTCCGAAGCAGCTTGTTCATGGGGGGCCCCTAGACGGCGAAGCAGCGGACGAGGGCCGCCAGCAAGAGGTTGACGAGGGCCACGGGGATCAGGTACTTCCAGGCCATGCTCATGACCTGGTCGTACCGGTAGCGGGGGATGGTGCCGCGCACCCAGATGTAGGTAAAGAGAAGGAAGATGATCTTCACCACGAAGAAGAGCGCGTGGGGCTCGCCAAACCAGGACAGGAAGGCCGGGAGATAGGGATTCACCAGTCCCTGCAGGCCGAAGGGCAGCAGCCAGGGGCCGCCCAGGAAGAAGCCCGAAGCCAGGGCCGCCACCACGGTCATGTTGATGTACTCGGCCAGGTAGAAGAACCCGAACTTCATGCCCGAGTACTCGGTGTGGAAGCCGGCCACCAGTTCGTTTTCCGCTTCCGGCATGTCAAAGGGCAGCCGGTTGGTCTCGGCGAAGCCGCAGGTGAGGTAGAGCAGGAACCCCAGGACCTGGGGTACCAGGCCCCAGGCGGGCAGGCCCGTCGCCATGTGGGCGGACATCTCGCCGAAGTTGAGGGTGGCGGAGAGCACCACGGGAACCAGCAGGCTCATGGCCAGGGGCACTTCGTAGCTCACC
>JBBRZL010000182.1:0-6286 GCA_038236735.1 Holophagales bacterium
CGGTAGGTTCACGACGAACACACCACCCTCGGTGTGAATTTCCAGCGTCAACATCAGCCTATGGAGGCTGAACCCGAATACCAGCAGTCCCTGGCTCTGTACCGCTCGGTGGGTGACAAGCACAGTGCGACCTGGGTGCTCAACAACCTCGCCGTGATCGAACGGGAGCGGGGTGATCTGGACCGCGCCGAGGGGCTCATGCACCAGTTCCTCGAGCAGGCCCGCAGGACCCGCCTGCTTTCCGTGGAAGAAACGCCCTACCTCCTGCGGGCCCAAGCCTGGCTGGCCCGGAGTGAGGGCCACGCCGACGCCGCCCGCGGGCTCTTCGCCAAAGCCCTGAACGCGGCCCGCACCCGGGCGCCGGAAATCGTGCTCGAGCTGAAAGCGGCCTTGCGCAGATCCGTGCCGCGCGATCCAGTTCAGCGGCTGAGCATCAGCAGGGTGAGGTCATCGGCGAGGGGTCGGTCCTGGATGAAGGCCGCCACGTCCGCAAGGATGGCCGCCTGCAGATCTTCCGCAGGGCGACCAAGCAGCGACTCCAGGCGATCCTCGCCATAGAAGCTGTCATCGGGGGCCTGGGCCTCGGACAGGCCATCCGTGTAGAAGATCAGACTGTCGCCCGCCTCGAGGGTGCCCTCGCAGAGCTCCAGGGCCGCCCGGAAGCGGCTGGTGCTCAGCCCCACACCCATGCCGTGGGGCTGCAGGCGCGCCACGCGGCCATCCTCATGGCGCAGGAAGGCGGGAGGATGTCCGGCCCGGACGAAGCGGTACCGGCCTGTGCGCGGATGGAAGGTGCCGTAGGCCAGCGTGAGGAACAGGTGCCGACTGTGGCCCTGGCACCAGATGGCGTTCAGGCGGTCGGCCACTTCGATGGGATCCAGGGCCTGCTTGTCCAGGGCCGACAGCACGCCCTTGGTTTCCGCGGCGTAGAAGGCCGCGCTGGTGCCCTTTCCGCTCACATCCGCGATGAGAAAGGCCAGCCCGCCATCCGCCAAGGGGAACAGGTCGTAGTAGTCGCCCGCCACTTCCCGCGCCGGCAGGATGGTGGCCTGCACCGAGGGCATGCGCAGAGCTTCGAGATCCGGCAGCAGGCGCATCTGGACTTCCCGGGCCACGCGCAGCTCCTCTTCCATCCGCAGCCGCTCTTCCCGTTCGGAGGCGGCGGTCTGCAGGCGGGCGGCCATCTCGTTAAAGGCGATCGAAAGCTGGGCCACCTGATCCCGGCCCCGGGGCCGGATGCGGGCAGAGAAATCACCGAGGCTGAGCCGATTCACGCCACTGTGCAAGCCATTGACCGCCCGGCCCAGGGACCAGGCCAGCACCAGCCCGAGGATCGTCGCCACGGCCTGGGCCGTGAGGAGGCCGAACAGCACCAGGATGAGGATGACGATGGCCTTGACGGTGCCCTCGGACAACGCCTGCCGCTCGCCGGACCGAAAGCCCGCGAAGAGGGCATAGAGATTCGTCTCCGGCGTGACGTTCAGCACCAGCCGGTGGCCCGTAGTCCAATCCGTGATGCTGAAGGCCAAGGGGGGCAAGTTGAACGGAACGAACAGCCCACGGCCCTGGAGCGGCTGTCCCTTGGTCCAATTCGCGATGGCTTCACCCCGCCCCACCAGGATCGGCACCTCCCTTTGCACGCCTTGTCCGCCCGCCGTGACCCGGAACGTATCCTTCCCCTCGGTGCTCGCCTTCCGCGGCGCCAGTTGGAAGACCACCTGACCTCCGGCGAGGGCCTGGGCGCGTTCGCCGAGGACGCCGAGGTTGAGGGAGAGGATGCGGAAGCCGGCCGGTTCCTTCCGAACGGATCGGAGATAGGTATCCTTGCGCCTTCCCTCCTGATTTGCATCATGGCTGTCGGCCCAGACCATTCCGATAAAGGTCTCAGGCACATCTTCTGGCAGCTGCCGGACGTGTTCCACCCAGGCCCCGCCATAGGTCCGAAGCGCCTGCAGCGCGGCGGCATCGGTGGATTCCTGATTGGCCGATTTCAGAGCGTCTTCCCAGGCTGCCAGAGTCTGCTGGGTGGACCGGCTCACCTGGGCACCGAGGCCCAGCCAGCCCAGCGACATGAGCATCAGGGCCAGCGCCGCCACCGGCAGCACAGACATGAGGGCCAGGATCACCCAGAGCCGCCGTGACACCCGGAACAGGAGCTTGTCCCAGATCCAGCGCAGCGCGCGGAATAACAGAACCAGCCCGCCCACCCAGGCGATGGCACCGGCGCACCCGGAGCCCACGGGCGGCAGGGCCAACAGCAGGCCGCAAGCAACCAGCACCCAGGGCCAGTGGCGGCGAAACCGGAAGGCGGCCCAGCCGCGGCGCAACAGATCCTGCAGGCGATCGAGCATGGTCCGCTCAGGCCATCAGCATTCCGCCGTTGACGCTCAGCACCTGCCCGGTGATGTAGCCGGCCTCATCGCTGGCCAGGAAGCCCACCGCGGCGGCGATGTCGGCGCCGGTGCCCAGGCGGCCCAGGGGGATCTGCTTGGTGAACTCGGCCTTCACGTCGTTGGAGAGGCCCGCGGTCATAGCGGTCTCGATGTAGCCGGGAGTGACGGCATTGGCCGTCACGTTCCGGCTGGCCAGTTCCCGGGCCACGGACTTGGTGAGGCCGATGAGGCCCGCCTTGGCGGCCACGTAGTTGGATTGGCCCGCATTGCCCATCTGCCCTACCACGGAGGCGATGTTGATGATGCGGCCCCAGCGTTGCTTCATCATGGGCTTGGTGACGGCCTGAATGGCGGTCCAGGCGCCCTTGAGGTTGGTGTCGATCACCGCGTCCCAGTCCTCCTCCTTCATCTGGATGAGGAGCTTGTCCCGGGTGATGCCTGCGTTGTTCACCAGGATGTGGATGGCCCCATGGCGCTCCACGGTGGCAGCCACGGCGGACTTCACGGAGGCGCCATCCGCCAGGTCTACTTCGAGCACGTCCGCTTTCCCACCGGCCTCACGGATGGCATCCGCCACGTCCTGCAGCTTCCTCAGAGTGCGCGCCGCGCAGACCACCGTGGCGCCCTGGGCCGCGAGCTGTTTCGCGATGGCTTCGCCGATGCCCTGGCTGGCGCCGGTGACGAGGGCGATCTTGCCGTCGAGGCGGAACATGGGACCTCCAGATAGATGAGGGATCAGTCTAGCAAGGGGTGGCGCGAAGGCTCGCGCGCAGGTGGCTCCGCGAGACTCGCCAGAAGCAGATTCTCAGCGCAGCGCTTTCAGCCAGGCAGCCAGGGGGGAGAGATCTGCCAGGGGTGTGCTGTCGCCATAGGTGGTCATGGCCTCGGCGCCGGTGAGGCCCGCCTTGGCGCGAGTCTCCCGCTTGAAAAGATGGTTGGCCTCGGAAATCTGAAGCACGGTGCCCTTGAAGTCCGGGGGCATCACTTCCGGTTTCCAGGTCTGGATGTCCCGGTCCCCCCAGGCCACGGCGAAGGGCACGGGCAGGCGCTGGGCCGAACCCCAGGGGTCCAGGTCCAGCAGATCGCGCACGAAGCCGCGACTTTCAGGACGCGCGAGACCGTGGCCCAGGGCGACGATGCCGGGCGCCACGCTGGGGGTGGCCTGAGGCAGCTCCCGGTTCTTCCGGATGGCCTCCAGCACCGATGCCAGGTAGGCCATGTTCACTGCCGAGACCTCCGCCGGCGCCGAGGCGGCCTCCAGTTGGCCCTTCACCTGGGCGAGGATGAGCCTGCCCATGCTGAGCCCCGGCATGGCCAGCAGCAGGGCGGCCTCGGCCTCCCCAGCCGCCAGCAGAGAGAGCAGCGCGCCTTCGCTGTGCCCGACGAGCAACAGCTTCTTGCCCTTGGCCTCGGGCAGGGCCCGGGCCGCCGTCATGGCCGCCCGGATGTCGCCCACCTGGGCGTCCAGGGAGATGTCGAGCTTCACGTCCCTGGAGCCGATGAAGCGCTTGTCATAGCGCAACGAACCGATGCCCTGGGCCTGCAACCAGGCGGCGAAATCCCGCCCACCGTGGCTGGGCAGGTGCATGAGCGGGTTCGACCAGTCCCGATCCGTGGGGCCGGAACCCGCGACCATCACCGCAAAGTAGGGGTGGGCGCCGCCGGCCTTCACGCTCCCCTTCAGGGGGAAGGCGTTGAAGCCGGGAAAACCGACCTCCCGATCGGGCGAGCTTGCGGGCACCTGCCCGTGGGCAGACAGGAGCAGGAAAGGAAGAAACAGGGCTGCGCGGATCATCGAGCCTCCGAGGAATGGCTGTGGCAGTGGCCCATGGGCTGGATTTCTAGAGGCCTGTGAGCCCCAGCGTAACCGCCTGGTTTCCATCCCGACAGGCTGTGAACACCCTCGTTAGCGGTACCTTCGAGTTCCGTGCTTGACAGGCAGAAGGGAGTTCGGCAAAGTTGCTGCTCTGGCAGTTATTGCCTAAGCATTAAATTAGGATCCCCTTCATGAGCCGCCATTCAATCGAGACTGAGCCGCTGTACACCCCCGAGAATTATAATCCGGAAGACAGTATCGGACGCCTCATGGCGGATGTTTCCGGCCGGATGCTGGCGGCCTTGGACGATGAGCTGACCGACTTGGGCATCACCGGGGCGCAATGGGTGATCCTCATGCGCATCGCCAACAGTTGCACTTCCACCGCGGCGGAACTCTGTCGTTTCGGCCGCTGCGACACGGGCTCCATGACGCGGATGCTGGATCGCCTGGAGGAGAAGGGCCTCATCCGACGGCTTCGGAGCAGCAAGGACCGCCGCGTCATTTTCCTGGAACTCACGGACACGGGCCGCAACCTGTACCCACTTTTGCCACCGGTCGCGATCAAGGTCATGAATGGCCACCTCAAGGGGTTCACGCGTGATGAGTTGGAACTCCTCAAGAGCCTCTTGCTGAGAATGCGGTCCAACAGCAGCCAGAACGAACAAGTTCACACCACCGCCAACCACCCGTGAAGGCCGCCCCGCATGTCCTACCCCAACCCAGCCAGCCCTGCGCCGCGGCCAACGCCGAAAGGCACCACCTTATGACCAGACCAAGCGGTTCACCACGACGAACGCAAGCTTGCAGGCTTCGCCACACGCCCCGAATCCCCCTGCTCATTGTCGCCCTGGCAGGTCCGGGGGTCGCCTGGTCCCAGGCTCCTGCGCCCTCAGCTACCGAAGCTCCAAGCCGCGCGGTGCAGCTAACCTTGGCCCAGGCCATCCGCACGGCCCTGGATCAGAACCCCCGCGTGCAGCAGTCCCTGCTGGCCATTGCGGAAAGCGGTGATGATCGCCGCTCGGCCGCCGCCGCCCTCATGCCCTCGGTGGCCGCCCAGGCCTTCGGCCAGCGCAACAAGTACAACCTCGAAGCCCAGATGGGCATGTCGGTTCCTGGCTTTCCCGCGGTGGTGGGTCCCTTCAACTGGAGCAACGTGGGCCTGGAGGCTCACGTCTCCCTCTTCGATCTGAGTCTGTGGAAGAAGTGGCGGGCCTCACAGCAGGGTGAAGTATCGGCCCGCGCCCAGGGCCGCGCGGTGCGTGAGGAGATCACTGCCCTGGTGGTGGGGCAGTACCTCCGGGCCCTGCGAGCCACGGCCTCCGTGAAGGCCGGCGACTCTCGGGTGGAACTGGCCGAGGCCCTGGCGAAGCTGGCCGAGAACCAGCAGAAGCAGGGCGTGGGCACCAAGCTCGACACGCTGCGCTCCCAGGTCCAGCTCCAGACGGAACGGCAACGGCTCATCCAGGCCCAGACTCAGCGGATCACGGCCCTGGCGGGCCTGGGCCGCCTGCTGGACCTCAGGCCCGGCACGGTCATCGACCTCATGGACACCCTGACCGCGCCAGCGCTGCCCGTGGGTGACTTCCAGACCGCCTACGAGGCCGGCCTCGCCCAACGCCCTGAGCTCGCGGTTCTGGAGGCCCGGGAGAAGGCGGCCCTGAACCTGCGCGAAGCCGCCCAGAGTCTACGCCTGCCCACCCTCGTCGCCACCGGCGCCTACGGTGCCACCGCCCTGCAGTCCATGCCCTCGGTCAACACCTACCAGATTTCTCTCGGCCTTCGGGTGCCCCTCTTCACCGGCGGGCTGGTCTCTGCGCAAGTGTCCCGCGCCAAATCGGAACAGAGCCGCGTCCAGGAGGCCCGGCGCGACATCCGCGCGCAGGTGGGCTACGAGATCCAGGTGGCCCAGGCCGAGCTGGACGCCACCACCCATGAAGTGACGGTGGCCGATCTCGCCGTGTCGCTCTCGACGGAGGCTCTCACCCAGGCCCGGCACCGCTTCGAAGCGGGCGTGAGCAACAACATCGAAGTGATCAACGCCCAGGACGAACTGGCCCGGGCCAACGACAACCAG
>JBBRZL010000183.1:0-6167 GCA_038236735.1 Holophagales bacterium
CAGGACCAGCTGGGGCCCTATCTCGCCGGCCGGTACGGGGAAGCGCATGCGGTACGCAACGACAAGGCCCTCTTCCAGGCGGCGCTGGAACTGAAAGACCGGTTCCTGAAGAACGCGGCGCCTCTGCACAAGGTGATGTACGACCCCAGGCTCCAGCTATTGAGCCAGGCCCTGGGTACGCTCACTTCGGTCTCTCGTGTGCAGGGCAGCCGTCTCAGGGCCAGCCGGGAGATCCGCGTGGCCTCCGTGTTCCGGGAGGCCCCGGCTGCTTTTCTCAGGATGATCCTGGTGCACGAGCTGGCCCATCTGAAGGAACGCGAGCACACCAAGGCCTTCTACCAGCTCTGCACCCACATGGAGCCGGACTACCACCAGCTGGAATTCGACCTGCGGCTCTATCTGACCCACCGGGAAGCGACCGGGGTGGCCCCGCAGGCAGGCTGAGCCGGGAGGCTACCGCTGCGGGCGTATCCTGGAACCGAGCCGACCTTGGTGCTCGGAGGCTCCCATGAGTGTTCCCATCCCGGCCCATCGGCCCCGGCGCCCCTTCCCCTTCCGCTTTTTCTTCTGGTCCACCCTGGTGGTGGGCGTGGGTGCAGGCAGCATGTATCTGGCGGACCGACTGGTGCTCGCGCCCCGGCGGGAGTTGGAAGCCAAGGTGGCCAAGGCCGAAGCGGAATCCCTCCGGCTCAGGACCTACCTGAAGCTGCTGGAACACACCGAACGCCGCGCCCAGCTGGAAGTGATCGATCAGACCAGGGACGCCGCGGGCGAAACACTCAACAAGCTCCGGTTCACCGAGTTGGATCCCCAGGGCGGCGTGGTGGGCGCCCAGCGGGTCTTCGAGATCAAGGGCGACGAAGTCTACGTGGATACCCTCATCATCAAGTTCGAGGACCACTTCGTGGAGGCGGGCGATCCCTTGAAGGGCAAGGCCCTGCTGCTCTTCCGGCGCATCTTCACCAACCGCGTGAAACCCGATGATGGCTACGTCCTGGATCGGAACGGAGTGCCGCCGGTGCTCTATGCGGGCAAGACGGCCCCCAGCCCCTTCGAGCAGGATCTCTGGACGCGGTTCTGGACCGTGGCCAACAGCGAGGAACTGGCCAAGCAGTCCGGCGTCAAGGCCATGCATGGCCAATCCGTCTACGGCCGACTGGTGCCCAACATGGTGTACACACTCCTTATGCGCTCCACCGGCGAGCTGATCCTCCCCGCCCCCAAGCCACCCCAGGCACCGTTCAATTCCCCTGCCATCCAGTGACGGAGGCGAGGCCGCCTCAACGGCCCTGCCATTCGGGCTGGCGCTTCTGCATGAAGGCGTCGATGCCCTCGCCGGCATCGGCGCACATCATGTTGCAGGCCATGGTTTCGGTGGCGAGCTGGTAGGCGGCATCGAGGCCCAGCTCCAGCTGGCGGTAGAACATCTGCTTGCCCATGGCGACGGCGGCTGCCGATTTGCCGCAGATCGAGTCGGTGAGTTTCTTCACCTCGGCATCGAGCTGCTCCAAAGGCACCACGCGATTCACCAGGCCGCGCCGCTGCGCCTCGGCCGCATCGATGAAATCCCCGGTCAACAGCATCTCCATGGCCTGCTTGCGGCCCATGTTGCGCCCCAACGCCACGGAGGGGGTGGCGCAGAAGAGGCCGACGTTGATCCCCGATACCGCGAACCGCGCGGCCTCTGCAGCGACCGCCAGATCGCACATCGCCACGAGCTGGCAACCGGCAGCGGTGGCGGTTCCGTGCACGCGGGCGATCACGGGCTGCGGCATCTGCACGATGGTCATCATGACCTGGCCGCACTGGGCGAACAGCGCCTGCATGTAGGCCTTGGCGTGATTGGCGCGCATCTGCTTGAGGTCGTGCCCGGCGCAGAAGGCCTTGCCGGCGCCCGCGATCACCACGACCCGCACCGAAGCGTCCTGCGCGATGGCAGCGAGCGCCGCCTGCAGCTCCGTGAGCACTTCCGTGGAAAGCGCATTGAACTGGCTGGGCCGGTTCAGCCTCAGCGTCGCCACGCCGCCCGCATCGCTGCGCAACAGGATCATGTCAGGCTCGGTTGGCGGCAGGACGCTCATAGCTGGCTCCTCGTCATGACGGTCATTGGCTGCAGTCGATCCGCGAAGGATCGAAAGGAATCCAGAGGCCCCATTCTGGACCGCGAAATGGAGGGCGCAACAGGGATTTGGCGTTCAATGGCTGCCGCTCCGCCTTCACGGCAGGCCACATGCAGGGCTCATGACACTTCGAGGACGGCCAAACCATCCTGCTGGGTGGACCTGCCGCCCACGCAGACGACCTCGCCCACGCGGAAGGGGCGCTGACGGCGCTTGAGGACATCCGGGAAGGCCACGGCTTCGCAGAGACCGGTCTCATCTTCGAAGGTGATGAACTGCATATGCTCGCCCTGCTCGGTGCCCACGTCCTTGTCGGCCACCACGAGCGCCCAGAATTTGAGGCGCTTGTTGGGCTTCAGAACATTGGCGGCCCGGTCGGGCCCGCCGCCCTTGCGCACCCGGGCCAGGACGGCGGGATGCAGGTCCAGCGTGAGGCCCAGGGTGGCCATCTCCAGGTCGGCGCGGTCGAAGAGATCCGTGGGGCGCGGGCGCACACCGGCGGGCACGCCGCCCAGGCGCGCCCACATGAGGCGCGTACGGTCGCCGTCCGGGGCCCAGTGGTCGAAGGCCCCGGCGGCGCAGAGCGCCTCCGCCGTGGTGACGCTGAGCTTCACCCGGCCCAGCAGCTCGTCCAGGTGTTCGAAGGGGCCGTGCTGCGCACGGTTCTCCAGCAACCCCTCGACCTCGCCTTTGAGCGCGCCCTGCACCTGCATGAGGCCCACGCGCAGGGCCTGCTCACCCTCGGCGCTGAAGGGCCAGACGGACTGGTTCGCATCGGGGCCCCGCACCAGCAGGCGGTGGCGGCGGGCGTCGCCCAGGTAGGCGATGGCGGGGTAGTAGCCGCCCTGATTGGTGATGACGGATGCGAAGAACACGGCCGGATGATGGGTCTTGATCCAGGCACTCTCGAAGCTCACCTGGGCGTAGCTGGCGGAGTGCGGCTTGCAGAAGGAGTAGCCCGTGAAGGTGCGGATCATGTCCCAGGATTCGTCCACGGTGGCGGGGCGCACGCCGCGCCCTTCGCAGCCGCGCCGGAAGCGCGCCTCGAAGAAGGGCAGCTTGGCCTCGCAGTCGGGCTTGCCCAGCAGCTTGCGGAGCTGGTCGGCGTCGTAGTGGCTCCAGCCCGCCAGCGCCACGCAGACCTTGATGACGTCCTCCTGGTAGACCAGCACGCCGAAGCTCTCGGAGAGCAGCTCGGTGAAGACCGGATCGCTGGGCTCCCAGACTTCCTCGCCCCGGCTGCGCTTCACGTAGCGGTCCACCCAGCGGTAGGCGGCGGGGCGGATGAGGCTGCTGTGGATCACCAGGGTCTCGAAGTCGCCCTTCCCCACCCGCTGCTGCAGCTGGCGCGTGGCGGGGCTCTCCACGTAGAAGACGCCGATGCTGTCACCCCGGGCCAGGAGGGCCTGGGTGGCGGGATCCTTCCGCGCGTTCGTGCCCGGATCCTTGGGCACGCGCTCGCCCAGCACCGCGTAGGCATCGCGGATGACGGCGAGGCTGCGGTTGCCCAGCAGGTCGATCTTCACCAGGCCGTAGTTCTCCACGCCGTCCTTGTCCCAGGTGGTGGTGGACACGCCCTCCTTGGCGGGCGCGGGCTGGAAGGCGGCGTGCTCCCACAGGGGCCCGGGCGTGACGATGGTGCCGCCGGGGTGCACGGAGAACTGGTGGAAGTGGCCCTGCAGGGCCTGCGCCTGGCGCAGGATGGTGTCCCAGGCGGGGTTCTCTGCGGCCCGCTCCAGGCCCCCTTCCCAGCCGCGCACCAGGCGGGCCAGCTGTTTCAGTTCGCTGTCGGGCCGCCCGTGGGCCTGGGCCACAGCCCGTAACGCGCCCTTCGATTTGAAGTAGGCGTGGTTGGACACCATGGCCACGCGCTCGCGCCCGTAACGTTCAAACACGGCCTGGATGACCTGGTCGCGCTCGTCCCAGGCAAAGTCGATGTCCATGTCCGGCGGATCCTTGCGCTCCTTGGTGAGGAAGCGTTCGAACATGAGGTTCGTGTCCACGGGATCCACGTTGCTGAGATGGAGGGCGTAGCTCACCAGGGAGGCCGCGCCGCTGCCGCGCCCGCAGATGCGCGTGGGCAGGCCCTGGTGTTTCAGGGCCAACACGATGTCCTGCACCAGGAGGAAGTAGCGGGCGAAGCCCTTGAAGGCGATGAGCTCCAGCTCCTGTTCCATGCGGGCGAGGATGTCGCCGCGCAGGACGGGAAAGCGCTCTTCGGCGCCAGCGCGCACGCGCTGGCGCAGGAGGGTATTGAGGTGAGAGTCGTCATCGCCCACCTCTTGGCCGAAAGGCCTTGCGACTTCCCACTTGCCCCAGTGGATGGGCCAGCCTGCGATCCGTTCCAGGGCCGCGGCGGTGGCCCGCGCCACGGCCGGGTCACAGAAGGGGAACCGGGCCTCCCAGTCCGGGCGCGGCACGGCGGTCTCCGAGGCATCCCACAGGGCCTCGGTGCGGATGAGCGTGGCCTGCTGGGCGATGGCCCGCTTGAGCCGGTGCATCTCCAGGCCCTCGGCAGTGCGGAAACGCAGCACCTGGGGGGCGATCACCTCCAGGCCCGCGGCCAGGGCCTTCCGGGCCTCCTGGGCACGGCGGGGGTGGGCCAGCAGCGCTGCATAGAACCCCTCCCGCAGCAGGGCGTCCAGGCCCGCGAGATCGTCGGCCAGCAGGATGCAATCGCGCGGCGGTTCGGCCTCCCCGAGGCCCGGGAGGGTGATGGGCGGTTCATGGTTCCCGTGGGCCTGGGCCGTGAGCAGGCAGTTCAGGGCCATATAGCCGTTGTCCGTATAGGGCAGCGCGCCGCAGGCGTGGCCCCGCCAGCTGAAGCGGCAGCCCAGGTGCAGGCGGAAGCCCGTCCACTGGGGATCCGGTGGCAGGCCTTCGAGTTCACGGGATTTGTGGATCCACTCCAGGGTGTCGCGCAGCTTCGGATAACCCGCCAGGCCCCGGTCCCAGCAGACCAGATCGCGGTAGCCCAGCTGACGCGCCAGCGACAGGAGCTGCCGCGCCGGGTAGACGCCTTCACCAAGGCTGAAATCGGAGATGCCGAGGGCGAACATGGGGGCCGATCAAAGGTTGCTCGCGATCGCCTTTGGCGTTCGCGAGCTAGAGAAAATTTGGCGGTGATCTTTGCTTGGCCTTGGCGGCCTCAGGCGCCCCGGTGGCGCACGAGGTATTCGGCGAGGGCCATCTGAAGCAGCGCGTTCAGGGAGAGGCCTTCGGCCTTGGCCCGGGTCTGGAGTTGCTCCAGCAGCGTTTCGGGCAGCCGGATGGCCTTCACCACCGTCGGGGTAGCAGGATCCCCTGCCCTCGGTCTTCCCCGCTGGATACGGATGGGTGTGCCCAGAGCTTCCTTGCCACTGAATGCTCGCTCCGCCCAGGCGGCATCCGCCTCCTGCCGGGCTTGCAGCGTTTCCAGGGGTTCGCCGGGGCCAGTGGTTTTCTCGAACTCGGCCATGGACATGCGCTTGGTTTTCTTGATGGTCATGGCGTCCTCCTCCGCTTGGAACTCATCCAGTGCGCTGTGATGATCCGGAACCCCTCGGGAAACACCCTGGCGAAAGCAACTTTGAGCGTCCGATCCTCCACGGTGGCCTCCAGCACCCAACGGTTCAGCCGAGCGGCATCCTGAAAGACCGTGGCGTCCACAGTCTGGAAAGCCGCTTCCGCCTGGGCTTCAGACACACCATGGCGCGCGATGTGAAGACGGTTCTCATAGTCCCAATGAAAGAGCATGCCTGTTCCAATAAATGTAGAACAATTATTTTGGCTGTCAACGGGTGGACTGAAGCACCTGTTTCCGTGACTCGGGAGGCGGTGCCCGCCCCATCCACCCCGGCAACACGGCCTGGTCGGGGAAGCGCTGTCGCAAACGGGCGAGGGTGGGTTCGAGGCGATCCAGGCGCTGGTGGACGGGATCCTCGAAGAGGGCCCGCTCCCGCCCCAGGCCCCAGGCCAGACGCAGCTCCACCTCGCGCACCAGGAGGCGGCGGGTGGCGCCCGCCAGGAAGGCCTGCTGGAGGCGGCGGGCCAGCACCAGGGGCGGGG
>JBBRZL010000184.1:0-6156 GCA_038236735.1 Holophagales bacterium
GCCTCCGGGGATCACCCCGGGAAACTACCCCGAAAATCGCTGCCGCCGTTCAAATCGACACCAACCTCAACTGCCCCTGAACCCCCATTCGTATTGGCTTCCAACGCCTCAGGTCCCAAACCAACCGGACACTAGTGGTGAATCACCGTTCATCACCGGCTGAATACAGGTCTCTTTCAGCTTTTTCTTCTCGGCATCCTCAAAGGCCAACCGATCTTCCATGAATTTACGCTGCTTCCGTGGCCAGCCAAGCGTTCTGGGCTAGCACAGGCAAGAGGGACCCGGGGGGGTCACTTGGCCTAGAATGACTTCCACCACCCAAACCCGGAGCACCCCATGCGCCTGAAGTCCCTGCTTGCACTGTTCGCGCTGTCGGCCCTGACCCTCTCCGCCCAGGACGTGATCCGTCTGGGCAACCTGAAGTTCGCCCACTACGGGGCCGTGTCCTACATGAAGGAGCTGGCGCCGAAGTACAAGCTCAAGATTGACGAGCGCATGTTCGCCAAGGGCATCGACATCAACCCGGCCATCGTGGCGGGCGAGATCGACGCCAGTGCGGCGGCCCTCGACGCCGCCATCGCGGGCCGCGCGGCGGGCGTGCCCATCTACGTGGTGGCGGGCTTCGCCAAGGGCGGCGCGCGCATCGTGGTGGGCGCCGGGTCCGGCATCACCTCCTTGAAGGGACTCAAGGGCAAGAAGGTGGGCGTGGCCCGGGGCGGGGCCCAGGAAGTGCTCCTGCTGGCAGAGCTGGCCAAGGCCGGCCTCACCTGGTCGGACAAGCCCGGCAAGGACGTGCTGGTGCTCTACCTCCCCTTCGCGGATCTGAACCAGACCCTCATGGCCAAGCACATCGACGCCATGTGCCAGAGCGAGCCCTACAGCTCCCAGGCCATCAACCGGAAGTTCGGCGTGGAGCTGCTCAAGCCCTACGACACCCCCATCGGCGAGCCCATCCGCGCCCTGGTCATCACGGAGAAGCTCTACAAGGAGCGCCGCGACGTGGCCCAGCGCTTCCTGCTCTGCTTCGTGGAGGCCACCAAGAAGTTCATCGACGAGCCCAAGACTGCGGAGAGGTTCGTCCGAGAGGTGATGTTCAAGAACCAGATCAGCTCCGAGGACTACCAGGACGCCATCGGCAACTCGCCCTTCAGCTACGACATCGACGTACCCCACGTGCAGATCACCACGGACCTCATGCTGAAGTACGGCGTGGGCAAGATGACGAATGCACCGAAGGCTCCGGACTGGGTGAAGCTGGACCTGCTCACCGAAGCCAAGAAGCAGCTGAAGGTGAAATAGTGCGGCGATACCGGCACGCCGCCTCCGGCATCCTCGTCCCCCTGGCGGCCCTGGCCTTCTGGCAGCTGGTCTCTTCCATGGGCTGGGTGAACGCCACCATCCTGCCCTCGCCCATGCGGGTGCTCGTCAAGTGGTGGGCCTATTTGCGGCCCCTGGAGGTCTTCGACCCGACCCAGGGCTCGTACCTGAAGTGGTGCTTCTCCGGCGAGCTCATCCAGGACGCCCTGGGCAGCCTCTACCGCGTGCTGTCGGGCTTCGTCATCGGCGCCGGCCTGGCCCTGCCCCTGGGCCTGGCCATGGGCTACAGCCGCGTGGTCAACGGGCTCTTCAACCCGCTCATCCAGGTGCTACGGCCCATCCCGCCCATCGCCTACATCCCGCTGTCGATCCTCTGGTTCGGCCTGGGCAATCCGCCCGCCGTATTCCTCATCAGCATCGGGGCCTTCTTCCCGGTGCTCATGAACACGGTCACCGGCGTGCAGACCGTGGACAGCATCTACCTGCGCGTGGGCCGCAACCTGGGCGCCTCGCGGCTCACGCAGTTCACGCGGATCATCCTGCCCGCGGCCACGCCCTACATCTTCACCGGGGCGCGCATCGGCATGGGCACGGCCTTCATCGTGGTGATCGTCTCCGAGATGATCGCCGTGAATAATGGGCTGGGCTATCGCATCCTGGAGGCCCGGGAGTACCTCTGGTCCGACAAGATCATCGCCGGCATGTTCACCATCGGCCTGCTGGGCCTGGGCATCGACACCCTCATGAGCCGCCTCAGCTCGCACCTGCTGAAGTGGCACCGCGGCCTGGAGCAGGGATGAGCGAGTCCGCCCACATCTCCGTCCGCGCCGTGCACAAGGTCTTCCAGAGCGCCGGCCAGGATGTCTACGCCTTGAAGGACATCAACCTCGAGATCAACCGCGGCGAATTCGTCTGCCTGCTGGGACCTTCGGGCTGCGGGAAATCCACCCTGCTGAACGCCGTGGCGGGCTTCAGCCTGCCCAGTTCCGGCAGCATCATCGTGGAGGGCGCGCCCATCACGGCGCCGGGCCCGGAGCGCGGCATGGTCTTCCAGGAATACGCGCTGTTCCCCTGGATGACCGTGGAACAGAACATCATGTTCGGCCTGCAGATCAAGAAGGTGGCCAGGCCCGCCATCCAGGCCAAGGTGGACGAGCTGCTGACCTTGCTGCACCTGGAGGATTTCCGCAAACGCTATCCCAAGGATTTGAGCGGCGGCATGCGCCAGCGCGTGGCCATCGCCCGGGTGCTGGCCATTGATTCGCCCATCCTGCTCATGGACGAGCCCTTCGGCGCCCTGGACGCCCTCACCCGCCGCACCCTGCAGGACGAGCTGCTGCGCCTGTGGCTCGAGCTACGGAAGACCATCCTCTTCGTCACCCACAGCATCGAGGAGGCCCTCTACCTGGCAGACCGCACCGTGGTGATGACCTATCGCCCCGGCACCCTCAAGCGCGACCTGGCCATCGACCTGCCCCGCCCCCGCGACGTGGCCAGTCCCGCCTTCAACGCCTTGAAGAAGGAGCTGAGCCAACTGCTCATGGAAGAGCAAAGCCGCCACACCCAGGACGAGTTCCGCAGCGCGGCGGTGGATTAGAGGAGGAATCGCAGGATGGCCAGTCCAACCAATTTTCAGGCTTCCCTAACGGCGACTACCGGCCTTTCAAATTCAGTTCGTCTGATCCAAAGTTAGGGCTCCCACTCTAGAAGGATCACCTATGCGGCCACTCCGCAAACCTCTGCTTGTTCTTGTGCTACTGGCAACGGGAGCTTTCGTGATGTCATCGGACCAACCTCCGCAGCGTTCATTTGATTTCTGGCTAGGTCAGTGGGAAGTCCGCACCCCCGACGGCAAGCTTGCCGGGACAAATCAAATCACGAGTGAATACAACGGTCATGTGATCCATGAGAGGTACTCAACAGCTGGTGGCTACAGCGGCGAGAGCCTCAACATTTTTGACTCTTCTCGTAAGCTCTGGCACCAGACCTGGGTCGATACCCAGGGTACCTTGCTGGTTCTTGAGGGTGGTTTTCACGATGGAAAGATGGTTCTAGAAGGCCAAACGGTTGATTCCAAGGGATCGACCGCCAAACAGCGGATTTCTTGGACCCCCAATGCCGATGGAAGTGTCCGTCAGTTATGGGAATCTACCGATGGCAACGGGAAATGGAGCGTTGTATTCGATGGTCTGTATAAAAGGAAGTAACCATTGGTGAATCCTCGGCTAAACCCTCGGCTCAACTCGGACCCCGTCTGCATTGTCTCCGGCTCCTTGTCCGCCTGCCGCTACCTCGTCTTCGTTCAGCACCTCGGTGCAGGCAGGGCTGGATAGCTCTTTCGTCAGGCGCTCGAAATAGCCCCATCCTAGACTGAACAACAGGAGGCAGCATGGCAAACGCTAGGCGTCGACTGCTCTGGCACGGCATGTTCTTGTTTTTGCTGGGGCTCCTGACTGGCTTGGTTGAATTGAAGTTCAAGAACCCTCGCATGGGCCTTGCAGCACACCTGGAAGGTCTGATGAACGGGATCTTCTTGGTCGCCTTAGGTGCCATTTGGGCAGAGGTGAAGCTTGCGCCACGCTTGATGGGTGTTGCCTTCTGGGCTGTGCTGTATGGCACCTACACCAATTGGATAGCTACCACTCTGGCAGCCATCTTTGGTACTGCAGCACTTTCCCCCATCACGGCGGCTGGTCATAGTGCATACCCTTGGCAGGAGGGCGTGATTACCTTTGGCTTTTCGTCGGTCGGAATCGCAATGGTCGGCTCTTCTGCCCTAATCCTATGGGGCCTTCGGTCTCACGCAAATTCGTGATTCCAGACTTAGAAGCGCCTAACCTTCCGCTCAACGTGGACCGCCAATGAGAAATGCCTTCGTGGCACAACCTCACCCAGAAGCGGATCTCGTTGCCCTTGGGTGTGTCCGCTTGGATCTTCGATGGCAACCCTATTCCGAGTTGTGGTCAGTCCAGAGCAGTCGTTGACCGGTTGGTGCCTGAATCTGACCGTTGGTCTCTGCCGTCACAAATAGTTCAAAGGACTGCAAGGGGGTGGTGCTTTTCAGGATTCCCTTGCGCTGGTTATCCACAATGAGGGCTCCAATGTTTTGTGCCGGGGAATCCTTGTCTGCACTGACCCACACTACATATACCGATGCAGTAGGCTGGAGTTTCTGTGGTTCCGCCAGGTATCTGACTTCAAGTTGAATTGAGATATTCCCGTTATCTGATTTGTCATATTTCACCTTCCCTTGGGCCGCCGGAACGTCTGGGGACACCTGCATTTTGATGGCGCGATGGAACATCATGGGGCGGCTGAAGGCGATGGTTGGCGAAAGCGCTAACAGGGCCGTCATGACCGCTACGTGGCTGATTCTCATGGGTGGTCTCCAATGGCATAGCTACTGGGCGTCTGGCCCAGGCGCATGGCAAAGGGATTAGCGCAAAATTTGTACCAACGACTAACTGATCACATTTGCATTATTTAAATAACCAGCTGGCCTAGCTGGAACCTCTTACCTATTCAAAATGAAATCATGAATTCACGTTTGGCATCATTTTGAAGTATCGGTGTGCATCGGCGGTTGGAAATTCCTTCCCACCAAGATCGGGGCGTACGTTCAGCCGGGTCGGCGCACTTCTGCGCCCTGGGTGTTCACCGGTTGGCCCTTCTTGTTCCTGAACTCCCCGTTAAACCCTGTGCCGAGGGTCGCGGGATTCGTTTCTCGGTCAGATCGACGGAGGAGCTGGCAACAGTGGCTAAACTTGTGGCAATCAATACCACCTGACAGGCACCGGCCCGACCCTGCCCGACGCGGTTTCCAGCGCGGGTACCCGGATCCGCCGCTTCCTGCCGCCAGCCCACAGCCCGGAGGCTTCCCGTGGAACGACTCTTCCCTGATTCCGGCCACCCCTACGGCATCAGCCCTTCACCCACCTTCTCTCTGCGGGAGGGCATGCTCTATCCCGCCGCCGGTCATCCCGAAGGTGTGGGCGCCAAGCCCTGGTTCTCCCTGCTGGGCGATAAGGTGTACCCGGCTTCTGGCCACCCCGACGGTGTGGGGAAGGTGCCCTGGTTCACCGTCAAGGGCGGGAAGCTGTTCCCCGACGTGGGCAACCCGGATGGCGCCAGCTCCGAGCCCTGGTATTCCATCCGGTAACCTTCGTTTCAGAATCAGCGATCGTTGAGGGAGCAGCCCTGGCCGATTCGTCCTGGGACAACAGCGGTCTGCCTCTAAGGCGCGCGCGTCAAAACCATCGAAGTGGATTTGCGCGGTTAGGTCAGAACGAGTCCGGACCGATGCTCCTCAGCCCAAGCTCAATTCAGCATCCGCGGCGGCAAGGGCGGCTCCACCTCGCCCCGGCCCCGAGTGGCCAGGGCCACGGCCAGGGTCCAGAAGGGCGCCAGGTTGAGATAGGGCACCACCTCCGTGACAAAGGTGGGCAGGAAAGCCCAGTGGAAGCCCAGCATGGCCCACAGGACGGCCATGGTGACGAGGTCGAGGCCGGCGCCCAGGAACCAGCCCGCCGGGCCTGCGGCATCCGCCGGGATCTGGATCGCATCCACCGCCAGGGCGATGGCCCAGGCGAGGCGGAGGCGGGTTCTACTGAGGGGCGGCTTGGGGACGGCCATGGCGGCAGTCTACAGGAATTGATCATTCCCCGGCCACCTGCCGAGGAAGCGGGAGGACCCTGTTTTTTGGATGGACCCATGCCTCACATTCAGTGGAAAGAACGCTACAACATCGGCTACAAGGAGATCGACGCCCAGCACAAGCAGTTGCTGGCCATCCTCAACGAGCTGATCGACCTGGTGGATCAGCGCGGGGATGCCGAGGCC
>JBBRZL010000185.1:0-6154 GCA_038236735.1 Holophagales bacterium
CCTGTCCGGTGAGCTGGAGCAGCAGATGGGGAACGTGATCCGGCCCCGCAAGATGGGCATCCTGCGCCAGGACCAGTTCGCCTTCGACGCCTTCCGCGTCATCGACACGGTGATCATGGGCAACGCGGGGCTCTGGAAGGCGCTGCAGGAGCGGGACGCCATCTACGAGAAGGCCGAGATGACCGACGAGGACGGCATGCGTGTGGCCGAGCTGGAAGGCACAGTGGCGGACGAGGACGGTTACACCGCCGAGGCTGATGCGGCGGTGCTGCTGGATGGTCTGGGCATTCCCGAGGCCCTGCACGGACGCAAGATGAGCGAGCTGCAGGGTGGCCAGAAGGTGCGCGTGCTGCTGTCCCAGGCCCTCTTCGGGAATCCAGCGGCCCTGTTGCTGGATGAGCCCACCAACCACCTGGATCTGGATTCCATCCATTGGCTGGAGGAGTTCCTGGACCGCTTCAAGGGCACGGTGGTGGTGATCTCCCATGACCGCCACTTCCTGAATAACGTTTGCACGCACATCGCCGACATCGACTACCAGACCATCATCCAGTACACCGGCGGCTACGACGACATGGTCATGGCCAAGATCCAGGTGCGCTCGCGCATCGAGTCGGACAACGCCCAGCGCGAAAAGAAGATCGACCAGCTCAACGAGTTCATCCAGCGCTTCGCCGCGGGCACCCGCAGCAGCCAGGTGAACAGCCGCCGCAAGGAAGTGGAGCGCCTCCAGCCCAGCGACCTGGCCCGCAGCAACATCCAGCGGCCCTTCATCAAGTTCAACCAGGCGAAGCCCGGTGGCCGTTATGCCCTGGAGTTCGAAGGCATCCGGAAAGGCTACGACACAGACAAGGCCGGGAAGGTGGGCCGCATCGAAGTCATCAAGGGCTTCTCGGCCATGGTGCAGCGAGGCGAAAAGGTGGCTCTGATGGGGCGCAATGGCATCGGCAAGACCACGCTGCTCAATGCCCTGCTGGCCAATGCGCCCCAGGTCACGGAGCTGGGCCTGAAGCTGGACGGCGGCGAGGTGAAGTGGGGCCACGATGCCAACGTGGGCTACTTCTCCCAGGATTTCGCTGAGAGCATTCCCAAGGGCTATGAACTGGTCACCTGGCTGCATCAGTTCGACCCCGAGGCCACCAAAGAGCAGATCCGCGGCATCATGGGCCAGATGCTCTTCCGGGGCGAGGAGGGCAACAAGATGACGGACGTCCTGAGTGGCGGCGAGTCCTGCCGACTGCTCTTCTGCAAGCTCATGCTGCAGAAGCCCAACATCCTGGTGCTGGATGAGCCCACCAACCACTTGGACCTGGAAGCCGTCATCGCCCTGAACGATGCACTGCAGCGCTACGAGGGCACCATCCTGCTGGTGAGCCACGACGAGGACATCATCGATGAAGTGGCCACTCGCATTTGGCACCTCACCGACGATGGCATCGAGGATTTCCAGGGCACCTACGCGGAATTCAACGCGCCGGCGGGACGCTAGAGGCGCCTCCAAAATCGCTGGAGATTTCGGAAGTAGGAAAAGCCATGGCCCGCTGGGGGCTGGCAGGCCTCAAAGCTTGATCTTCTGGTGGCCGTGCAGGCCCAGCGTCTCGTCCGAATGGCAGGGGGCACAGTCCTGCTTGGAGCGCATGTTCTCCAGGGGACCGCCCTTCTCGTGGCAGCCCATGCATGATTTTGTGCGAGGATCCGTGGCCGTCACTGCGGCGAACTTCCCGGCGGCCTGATCGTTCAGCAGCATGGCGCACTTGCGGGCCACGGCAGCCGTCAGCACACCGCAGCGGTCCTTCCGCTCGGGGGAGTAGGCCTTCTTGCCCGAGGCCTCGCACCACTTGGCGATGGAGGGATGGCAGAGCGGCGAGCCGGCTACGCTCTTCACGTTCTTGAAAGGCATGCCCTTGGGTTCGAAATCGGGCAGGGCCGTGGCTTGGTACCAGCGATAAAGCTCGTCGACGAGAGGCTCGGGGTTGGCGCTCAATACCTGGATCGCCGCAGCGCAGCCATTCAGGCAGCCGCAGAGGGTGCCCCAGCCGTGAACCCCGCCCATGCCGTAGGTGAACAACTCGAAGGGGAAGTCGGTGTAGGGCGCACCCAGTTTCTCGGCCACGGAGCCGACGATGGCCTCGAAGGTGCCGTACATGCAGTGGTGCTTGCCGTAGTCCAGGTAGGCCCGGTTGCCCACCGCAATGGGATCCAGGGGCTTGTAGGGCCAGGGCAGTCGCGCCAGGGTGCTCTTGGGAGCCCCTTGGGCCGGATTGGGACTGGGGACCGCGAGGAGGGACGAGGCCCCACCGGCGACGGCGATGCCGCCAATGCTTGCGAGGTACTTGAGCGCCTGTCTGCGGTCCAGGTTTGCGTGGGTCATGAGCCGTCCTCCTTGAAGGAAAGATTACCTATTAGTCATTAATATACATCCACCGACGCAACAAGCGACGGAATTCCGGTCCCGCGAGGTCGCACCAAGGCCCCAGGCCCGCTTCCTGGTCGAGGGGCCAGGACGGCTTGTTCAGGGTTGGCTAGGCCAGGTTTGCTTGTCGCAGGAAGAGGGAGGATTATATTGAGTTTGAGTCTTCATTGCCTGGTCAGCAGAAAGGCTGAACCGTGACGTTTCGGCAGGGAACCAGGGGAATGGGCCAGGTGCCGCCCGAGGGACTAGGCGAAAGCCGTCGGCCCCTCTCGCGGGTGGCCCGAGCCCTCCGGGAACTCGCGGACTTCAAGCGCGCCCTGGACGAGCACGCCATCGTCGCCGTCACGGATGCCCGGGGGCGCATCACCTACGTGAACGAGAAGTTCTGCGCCATCTCGAAGTACGACCGGACCGAGCTCCTGGGCCAGGATCACCGGATCATCAACTCGGGCCATCATCCCAAGGCCTTCATGGCCCAGCTCTGGAGGACCATTCTCAGCGGCCAGGTCTGGAAGGGCGAGCTCCGGAACAAGGCCAAGGACGGCAGCTACTACTGGGTGGACACCACCATCGTTCCCTTCCTGGGTGAAGATGGGACTCCCGTCCAGTTCGTGGCCATCCGGGCGGACATCACCCAGCGGAAGGAGACTGAGGATGCCCTGCGGCAGGCCCAGAAACTCGAGAGCCTCGGAGTCCTGTCCGGGGGCATTGCCCACGACTTCAACAACCTGCTGACCATCGTCATGGGCAATGCGAACCTCGCGGCCTCCCACCTCCCCCCGGAGAGCCCGGCCCAGCCCTTCCTCAACCAGATCGAGAATGCCACCCTCCGGGCGGCGGACCTGACGAGACAACTCCTGGCCTATGCAGGAAAGGGCCAGATGCAGGCCATCCTGGTGAACCTCAACCGGCTGGCCCAGGAGATGATCCAACTGCTGACAGTCTCCATCTCGAAGAAGGCCGTGATCCGCTACGACCTCGCCTCGGAGCTGCCGGCCATCCTGGCCGACCCTTCCCAGATGCAGCAGCTGTTCATGAACCTCGTCACCAATGCTTCGGAGGCCATCGGCGACGAAGCCGGGGGACTCATCACGATCCGGACTGGAGTCCAGACGATCGATGACACGTATTCCGGCGGCCTGCTGCCAGCCCTCCCTCTGGCGGCGGGCACCTACGTGACCATGGAGGTGAGTGACACCGGGTCTGGCATGGCCCCCGAAGTTCTGGAGTGCATCTTCGATCCCTTCTTCACCACGAAATTCACGGGCAGGGGTCTCGGATTGTCCGCCATGCTTGGCATCCTGCGGAGCCACCATGGCAGCCTGAAGGTCTACAGCGAGGTGGGACGGGGCTCGGTCTTCCGGCTGTTCCTGCCCGCGGTCATCCCCGAACAGGAGGAGCCCACGCCCTCGAAGTCAGCGGCCTGGCAAGGCCACGGGCTCCTGTTGCTGGTGGAAGACGATCCCGGCGCCAGGGCGGTGGCCCGAAGCATGGCCGAGAACCTGGGCTTCCACGTACTTGAAGCGGGCGATGGCCAGGAGGCCCTGGCCCTCTTCGAACTTCGGCACGCCGAGATAACCCTGGTCCTCATGGACCTGACCATGCCCCGCATGGGTGGGGGGCAGGCCTTCCTGCGCATGCACAGCGTCGACGCGAAGGTCCCGGTGATCCTGACCAGCGGCTACAGCGAGCAGGATGTGCTGGCGGACTTCCTGGGCAGGGGTCTGGCGGGCTTCCTGCCGAAGCCCTACCTCGGCTCCCAGTTCATGGCGGTGTTGAAGCAGGCGATGGAAGGTCGCTAGGGTCTGATACCGGTTTCGCCTTCAATCGCAAGGGATCCACCACGGAGACACGGAGCATGGGCGCCTCCTGTGGCTTCCGGCCTGGCCGGAAGCGGCCTTCGGCCTGCCCATGACGGAGGGGCACGGAGGCCTCCGTGCCATCTCCGTGGCCTCGGTGTCTCCGGGGTGAATCTTCATCTTTGGTGGAGCTTGGTATGAGAATACAGGCCCTAGGGGGCGGGCTCCAAGAGCAGCCTCAGGACTTCTTCCGCCACTTTCAAGCCCACGATGGCCGGCATGTAGGAGATGGTGCCCACGGGCCGGCGCTGGCGGCCGGGGCCGTGGTGGGGTTCGAGGTCGACGGGGTTGGCGGGGCGCTTGTTGTCGGCGGGTTCCAGCGAGTAGACGCAGCGGATGCCCTGGGTGATGCCGACCTTGCGCAGTTCCTTGCGGACCCGCGCCGCCAGAGGACAGAGACGGGTTTCGCTGAGGTCGCCCACGCGCAGCTGACTGCTGTCCGTGCGGCCCCCGGCGCCCATGGCGGTGATGATGGGGATGCCCTGCTCGTGGGCGGTGCGCATGAGCGCCACCTTGCAGGTCATGGAGTCGATGGCGTCGATCATGGCATCGGGCCGGGGCGTCAGCAGATCGGGCAGGGTGTCCGTGTGGATGAAGGTCTGGCAGGGCTCCACCTGGCAGTCGGGGTTGATGTCGCGTACCCGGGCGGCGGCCACGGCCACCTTGGGCTGACCGAGGGTGGAGCGCAGCGCGAAGAGCTGGCGGTTGAGATTGCTGGGGCCCACGACATCGTGATCCACCAGGCGCAGGTGCCCCACGCCCGCGCGGGCCAGGGCCTCCACGGCGAAGGAACCCACACCGCCCAAGCCGAACACCGTTACCCGCGCGGCGTGCAGCCGCTCCAACGCCGCTTCGCCGAGCAGCATTTCAGTGCGGGAAAACCATCTCACGTCATCAGCTCCTTGAAGCAACGCTGGCCATTCTCCCAGGTCCGGACGGTGAGGGCCTGGACGGAGTCGCCGCGAAGGTCGGCGGCCACAGCTATGACCTGCATCAGGTCCGCGGTGCCGTCGGTCTCCAGCAGCAGCTGGCTCAACGCCACGGCGCGCAGCGCCTCCTTCAGTTTCGGTCGGTCCTCCCTCAGGAGATCGCCGGAGAAGGACAGGAACACGCCCATGGCTTGCAGCGCCAGGGCCGTCTCGGTACTGCCCCCATAGCCGTGCACCATGGCGCCCGCCGTCGGCACGCCCTCCTCCCGCAGGATAGCGATCAGGCGCCCCCAGGCGCGCACCACGTGCATGGCCAGGGGCCGGTGCAGGGTGTGGGCGAGGCGCAACTGGAGCCGGAAGGCCGCCTCCTGAACGGCCCGGTCTCCGTCCATTCGTGCGAAGTCCAGGCCGCACTCGCCTACGCCCGCAGGGTGGGAACGCAGCAGGGCCTCCAGGCGGATCGCCCAGCCCGGCGAGCCTTCCGCCACGAACCAGGGGTGCAGGCCCAGCACGGGGAGGACCCGGTCCCCGCTGGCCGACTGGGCGAGGATGGCCGCCCAGTCGGCCTCGCGGGTCCCGCAGATCACTTGGACCTGGTCCGGGCGAAGGATCGCAACATCGGAGAGGTGGCTGTGGGCGTCGAACAGGAACATGCTGTTGGCCGATTAGGCGGGAATGGTGGCCCCGATACGATTTGAACGCACGACCTGCTCCTTAGGAGGGAGTTGCGCTATCCAGCTGAGCTACGGGACCCACCTCCATGTTCGCACAATCCCCGGCCGCCTTCAGCCGGGTGTGGCTGCATCTCCCATCTAGTGTGCCCCGCCTGAAATAGTTGAGACAATGCGTGGTCACTGGCGGGTCACACTTCCATCGGGGCATGGCCCCTCTGGCGCCCGTGAACGCAGTGCGTTCGCGGGCTGTCACCCCTCTGGGGGCACTGCCGTGCCCCC